>JAPUIH010000324.1 GCA_027297205.1 SAR324 cluster bacterium
GGAATCATCAACTCATGATGTCCGATGACGTTAAAGCCCTCTCCTCCGGTGCGGGTGGGGCGGCTCACCACGTTTTCCTGGGGCCGGTAGTGGCGAATCATGTCGAAGTTTACCGCCGTGAACTCCCGCACCTGATGGCCCAGGTTGCGCACCACGGTGAGGGCCTTCAGGAACACCTCCGGTAAAATTACTGCCGAGCCGAAGAGGAGCACGATCCCGCCTTCCAATCCCGTCAACTCCTGACAAAGAATTTTGAAATCCCGGTAGCTGGTCTCTCCAATTGCCGCACCGTCGGTCTCCGGATGCTGGTGGATGGTCTCCGTGCCGATCGCCACGTGCACCGTGACGGGTACGCCGTGCTCGCGGGCCGCCAGCAGCAGGCTTGCCTCGGGGTACTTCACGGGCAGGGCGGCCAGCTTTTCGGCCACGGCCTCCCCGTAGCCCAGGCCCTTGGCCGCGCCCTGGCTAACGGCCTGATTGATGAGCACCCCGGTTTCTTCCACATAGCCGAAGATACCCGTTTCCAGAGTGGAAGCCACATCCTCCGAGGTGCGGCCGAACATGGCCACCTCGAAATCGTGGATGATTCCCGCGCCGTTCAGCACAAGACAGGAGATGGCCTTGCGCCGCAATAGTTCCACGAATAGGGGTGAGAGCCCGGTCTTGATCAGGTGCGCCCCCATCATCACCACGACCTTCTTCCCCTCGGAAATAATGCCCGCCGTACGCCGGGCCAGAATCTTCAGGTCCTTGGCCACCAGAATATCGGGCAGCCCCTGGAAGAACTTGTGGAATGAATCGTCGTCCAGCGCTGTCTTGCCGAACATTTCCACATCCACCTTGGTTTTCCGTTCGGCAAAGGGAATGCGCCTGACGCCACTCAGATCGATTTCGGAAAATTTGCTCATGAAAGTCCCACCCGTTTGCGTGCCCTGTACAGGACGGCGCCTGCCACCTGCCGGGCACGCTCACCGCCCTCCGCCAGGATAGCGTCCAGTTGGGCCGTATCCTCACGCACGGCAAAGTATCTTTCCCGCGGTTTTCTGATGGCCTCGTTGATGGCCTCGAAGGTGGCCTGCTTGATTTCACCATAGCCCATTCCGCCCGCCCGATAACGCTTCGCCCAGGCTTCCCGCTGGGTTTCGTCGGCGAACTGCCGGAATATTTGAAAGACGTTGCAGTGTTCCGGGTCTTTGGGCTCCTCCACGCTCTTGGAATCGGTGACGATGCGCATGACCTGCTTGCGAAGCTGGGCCTCGCTGGAAAAGAGGGGAATCACATTGTCGTAGGACTTGCTCATCTTGCGTCCGTCCAAGCCTGGAATGGTGGCGACGACCTCGGCGATGCGTGGCTCCGGCACAATAAAGGTTTCCCCGTATATGTGGTTGAAGCGCTGGGCGATATCCCGCGTCATTTCCAGGTGCTGCTTCTGATCCTTGCCCACGGGCACCTCATGGGAGTCATAAATGAGAATATCCGCCGCCATCAGCACCGGATAAGCGAACAGCCCATGGGTCACGTCTTCTTTACTCTGCCGCTTTTCCTTGTAGGCGTGCGCGCGCTCCAGCAGTCCCATGGGGGTCACGCAACTGAGCAGCCAGGTCAACTCGGTCACTTCCGGCACGTCGGACTGTCGAAAAAAGGTATGCCGTGAGAAATCCATCCCCAGCGCATCGAACACCGCTACCAGATCATAGGTATTTTCGCGTAATTCCTTGGGGTTCGTGACGGAAGTCAGGGCATGATAATCTGCAATAAAATAAAAAGTCTCGTGGGTGGCCTGCATTGCCAGCGCCGGCTTCAACATGCCCAGATAATTCCCGAGATGGGGGCTTCCGGTAGGCTTGATGCCGGAAAGGGTGCGCTTCCTGTCTGTCATTAAATTCCTTCCTCGTACCTAAGGACGGCCGGCAGGTCCGCGGTCCATTCCCGGCCGTGTCAAACTGTAAGATATCAATGGCTTCTGCGAAAATAAAGCAAGGGGAAAGAGTTTGACTTTTACCGGATCGCACGGCTAGGCTTGAATTCATCAGGTCGGGGCGTGGCGCAGTCTGGTAGCGCACACCCTTGGGGTGGGTGTGGTCGGAGGTTCAAATCCTCTCGCCCCGACCATCTCCTAAAGTCATTTATGTTGCTTTGAGCCGGCATGCCATAGCCGGCTTTTTTATTTTCGTGTTCCGCCATCCGCGGCCCCCTGATATTGTGATTCTCACGCCCCAGCTGAATTTCTTCGATCTAAACAGCTTTTCCGAAACGTCAAAAAAGGTATACCGGTTCCTAATCCTGTGTTTTACGAGCGACAATTCCGGACGGCCCGATGTGCGGGTGGTGCCGCGGTGCTTGACCCCGCGCGCTGTCCGCTTGGGCCGCAAGAGGAGCATTACAATGGCCAGTCTGAATTACTACAGGATGTTCTGGAATTACATCAAGTTGCTGGTAAAAAAGGACAAAACCCTTGGCGGCACCGCGGACGAGATGGCGGCCCGCCGGGGCGGCGCCACCTTTTTGTATTTCGAGGATGAGAAAATCAGTTTTGCCGAATTCAATCGTCTGGCCAACCGCCGGGCCAACCTGTTCCACGAGCACGGCGTGGGCAAGGGCGAAGTGGTGGCGCTGATGATGGAAAATCGTCCGGAATACCTGACTACCCTGGTGGGGTTGAGCAAGCTGGGGGCAATCAGTGCTGGAATCAACACCAACCTCACTGGAGCGGCCCTCATCCATAGCTTCAAGACGGCTCAGGGCAAGAAGGCCATCATCGGC
>JAPUIH010000325.1 GCA_027297205.1 SAR324 cluster bacterium
CCAGTTCCGGGAGCCCGGTTCGGGTGGCCATGGGCTGCGACTAGAAACTGCACGGCGGGACTCTGGAACGCTGGCCAAGGGCCGGCAGGGAGGTGCCTAGGCTTAGCCTGAAAACACTACCCGCGCCCCTGAGGAGGGGCGACAGCCCCGTCTCGAAGGGTGCGGGGGCTTGATTTCATGCCGGTGGCCTTCGAGACAGCCGCCCATGGCGGCTTCCTCAGGCACACGGAACTGAGTTTTCAGACAGACCCTAACCCCCATCCGCCAGGGCCCGCAGGGCCGTGGCCACGTGAGGGAGATCGGCTTCGAACAGGGTGCGGAAATCCAGCAGCACGCGCCCTTCCTGGATGCGGGCGATCACCGGCGGGTCGTGGCGGCGTAGCCTGGCGGCCAGGGCCTCGCCATCGCCGGACGGATCGTGCAGGGCCAGGCAGAGGGTTTCCATGCGCACCTCGGGCAAGGCCCCGCCACCCACCAGGGAATGGTCACGTTGCAGGGACCAGCTCAGGCCGCCGGCCGCCGGTTTGCCCAGTTTCTTCAACAGGCGCTTGGCCATGGGTTCCATATCGGCCACGGTGCGCTCCATGCAGTCGATGACCGGGTTGCGTTCGCGCAGGGTATCGATGGAGAGGTAGTCCAGCAGTGACTGTTCCAGCAGGGCCACGCACACCTTGTCCATGCGCAGGCTGCGGTAAAGCGGATGCTTGCGCATTTTGGCCAGGGGTTCGGTCTTGCCAACCACGATCCCCGCCTGTACCGAACCCAGTATCTTGTCTCCGCTCAGGGTGAGCACGTCGGCCCCGGCCCGCACTTCCTGGTCAACCGTGGACAAATTGCGCAGGGCCGGCTGAGAAAAGCGGTAGAAGTTGCCGCTGCCCAGGTCGTGCCACATGGCCAGCCCTTTTTCCCGCGCCAGCCCCGCCATTTCGGGTACGGAGGCTTCCTCCACGAATCCGATCATGGTGAAGTTGGAGCGGTGCACCTTGAGCAGGCCCACGGTGTCCTCCGTGATGGCCTCGGCATAGTCGGAGAGCCGTGTGCGGTTGGTGGCGCCCACTTCCACCAGGCGCACGCCGGATTGGCGCATGATGTCCGGCACCCGGAAGGCGCCGCCAATTTCCACCAGCTCCCCGCGGGAGACGATCACCTCTTTGCCCGCGGCCAGGGCGGAAAGCATCAGCAGCACCGCCGCGGCGTTGTTGTTGACCACCAGCGCCGCCTGCGCCCCCGCCAGTTCGGCCAGCAGTTCCGGCACGCGCCCGCCCCGGTTGCCCCGCTTGCCGCTGTCCAGGTCGAATTCCAGGTTGGTGTAGGCTTCCAGCAGGGGCCGCGCGGCCTCGATGATGCCCGGCGCCAGCACGGCGCGTCCCAGATTGGTGTGCACCACCACCCCCGTGGCGTTGATGACTGGACGCAGTTGATTGCCCGGCGGGCGGCTCAGGCCGGAGGCGATGCCGGCCAGCACGGCTTCCCGCCCGGGCAGGGCGCGCTCTCCATTGTCCGGGGCGCGCAGTTGCTCCCTATAGCGGGCCAGCACCAGCTGTACCTGCCCGCGCACCGGCTTGCCATGGGGCAGTCCCTGGGCCGCCAGGTAGCGGTCCACCTCCGAGATCGAAGGCAGGCGCCGCATGGCCTCGCTGTTGCTGCTTTTGCCGGGTTTCTTCATGCCGGTTATCCGCCGTGTTATTCAGGTTTCAGGGCCGCGAAGTTCTTCAACAGCCGCAAACCAGGGTCCTGGCTCTTTTCCGGGTGAAACTGCACGCCCCACATGTTGCGGCGGCTGACAATGGCGGGGAACATCTCCCCGTATTCGGTGAGCCCCAGCGCATCGGTGGAATCGCTCAACCGGGCGTAATAAGAATGCACGAAATAAAAATAACTGCCGTCGGCGATGCCCTCCAGCAGTGGGTCCTCGCGCTGCACCGCCACCTGGTTCCAGCCGATCTGGGGAACTTTCAACTCGTGCTGGAAGCGCACCACGCGGCCCCCGAGCAGCCCCAGGCCCTGATGCAGGCCGTCCTCCTCGCTCTGCTCGAACATCAGTTGCATGCCCACGCAGATGCCCAAAAAGGGCTTGGCCGCGGCGACATGGCCTCGCAGCACTTCCTCCATGCCCGCGGCTAGAAACTGGTCCATCGCGGGCCGGAAGGCCCCCACTCCCGGCAGAATGACGTGGCTGGCCGCTTCCAGCTGCTCCGGATCGTTCACGATGCGGCAGTCCAGTTGCTGGTAATCCAGGGCGTTCTTCAGGTTGTAGAGGTTGCCCACCCCGTAGTCGATAATGGCGATCATAGTGCCCTACAGCTTGCCCTTGGTGGAGGCCACGCCGGCGCGCCGCGGGTCCAGGCTCACCGCCTCGGACAGGGCGCGGGCGAACGCCTTGAACAGTCCTTCGCATTTGTGGTGATCGTTCTCACCGTACAGGACGGCCATGTGCAGGGTCAATCGGCCCGCGTTGGCCACGGATTTGAAAAAATGAGGAATCATTTCCGTGTGCAAGCCGCCCAGGGCTGGACGCCGGAACTCCCCCTGAAAGTGAAACTCGGGCCGCCCGGACAGGTCCAGCACCGCCCGCACCAGGGTTTCGTCCATCGGATAATAGCAATGGCCGTAACGGCGGATGCCCTTGCGCTCGCCCAGCGCTTTGTCTATGGCCCGGCCCAGGGCCAGGGCGACGTCCTCGACCGTGTGGTGGCTGTCCACTTCCAGGTCGCCTTTGCAGCGCAGATCCAGGTCCAGCAACCCGTGGAAGGTCAACTGCTCGAGCATGTGGTCGAGGTAGGCGATGCCCGTGTCCACCTTGTGCTTGCCCTTGCCGTCCAGGTTGAGCGCGAGGGTGCCGTGCGTCTCCTTGGTGGCGTATTCGATTTTCGCTTTCCGTGCCGTCATCCTGTTTCCCGCCATAGTTAAAATTGCATCCTTCTCCGAATTATTACTCGTGGGTTACTCCCCGCGCACCCGCACCGCTTCCGCATGGGCGAACAGTTCCTCCCGCTCCGCGAATTGGCGGATGGAGGGGCCTTCCCGCATCAGACGCGCCCGGGAGTAGCTGAGCACTGAGGAGCGCTTGATGAAATCCTGCACGCCCAGGGGCGAGGCATACTTGGCCCGGCCGCCGGTGGGGATGGTGTGGTTGGGCCCCGCGAAATAATCCCCCACCGGCTCGGGGGTGTAGGGCCCCAGAAAGATCGCCCCGGCGTTGCGGATTTCGTTCAGCATGGCGAAGGGCTGCTCGGTGAGAATTTCCAGATGCTCCGGCGCGAAATCGTTCACCATGTCCACGCCCCGCGCCACATCCTCCACCACCAGGATGCCCGAAGCGCGGGCGAAGGA
>JAPUIH010000326.1 GCA_027297205.1 SAR324 cluster bacterium
ACAATCTTGTGACAACCTATAAAGATCGGAAAGAGCGGGAACGGTACATTTCCCTCCTGCGCAATGCCGGCCTCCCGGAATAAACCACCCCTCCACCATAGGCAGTCCGTAGGCACCCCGAACCCGGATTTTTCAACCTCCCGAATTCCCCCAATAAAATCAACAGCAGAAATGACTGCGAGATTGAGTGCGGCGGATTGCCAGTCCGTCATCGCCACCGTACCGGTCTCCGTTCCTCCTTGCCCCTCCCGCAATCCGGCAATTCCCCGCCAAAGCCCGTCACATACCCCCGAAAGGCGGCCCGCATCCTCATTCGGTCCGCGAATGGGGGTATAATTGAACAACTGGATGAGCCTTTGGCGCAATCTGTCACTTAATTGAGCCGTGATTGGTCGTTTTTCCGAAACAAAGCCATTTTGATCAGTTAGTTCAATGTATTGGAAATAAAGAAGGGCATAAATGGGGGCAAAAAACCCACTTTTTGCAGGAAAAAGGGCGAATCAAGCTCGGAACAGGCAAAACATGCGCCGCGCGGAAGGAGCCGGGAAGGCGGCGCGCGATGGCTTCAGGCGCTTTCCGCGATGCGCTCGCGCAGCATGTCCATGCGGTCGGTGCCCCAGAACATTTCCCCCTCCCAGACGAAGGTGGGTACGCCGAACACGCCCATGGCCCTGGCTTCGGCGAGGATGCGGTCGTGCATTTCCCGGCCTGCTCCGGCCAGGAAATCCGGGTAGCCCGAGGCGTCCACTCCGCATTCCTGCAACACCTGCTGTACGGCGGCGGGCTGCTCGATATCCAGGAACTCGCGCAGGAAGAAACGCTCGAACACCAGGTCGTGATAGGGGCGCAGCTTGCCCTGGCGCTCGGCATAGAGCATGCCGATGTTCGCCGCGAGGGTGTCGAAAATCTTCTGGGGGCCGCGCACGATCAGGCCCCGCTTGTTGGCGAGGCGGCGGGCGTCCATGTACAGGTATTTGATCTTGGCCCAGTCGTTTTCGCCGCGGGTTTCCACGTCGCCCAGAAACTCGGGAATATTCAGGGTGTAGGGCAGCCAGTCGATGGAGACGTTGCACTCCCCGGCAAGCTGATAGGCGAGGTCCTTGGCCAGATAGGCGAAAGGCGATTTGTAATCAAAGTAAGCGGTGATGGATTGCGGCGCCATGGACGGACTCCTCGGGGCAAGGTCATGGGGAAGGGGCGGGGCGCTCAGGTCTGATCGACCACGCCCGCGTCGCAGAGGGCCTGCACTTCCTCCGGGGGAATGCCCCAATCCCGCAGGGCGGCCGCTGAGTGCTCGCCCCGCCGTGCCGGAGGGCTCTGCACCTGGGAAGCGGTACGGCTGAACCTGGGGGCCGGGGCCGGCTGCACCACGCCGTCGATATCGAGGAAGCTTTCCCGCGCCGCATTCTGGCTATGGCCGCGCACCTCGTCCATGTAAAGCACGGGGGCAAAGCACACCTCGGCCCCTTCCATGATTTCGCACCACTCGTCGCGGGTGTGGGTCTTGAATATCTCCGCCAGGCGCCGGCGGAACTGGGGCCAGGCATCGCGGTCCTGCTGGCCGGGCAGTTCCTCGCCCTCCAGTCCGGTGCGTTCCAGCAACTGCTGGTAGAATTTGGGTTCGATGGCGCCCACGGATACGTACTTGCCGTCCGATGTTTCATAGACGTTGTAGTAGTGGGCCCCTCCATCGAGCAGGTTGCTGCCGCGCTCGTTGTTCCAGATACCCGAGGCGTGCAGGCCATAGATGCTGGTCATCAGGTAAGCCGCTCCCTCCACCATGCTCACATCCACCACCTGCCCCTTGCCGGATTTGGCCGCTTCCAGCAGCGCGCTGACGATCCCGAATGCCAGGAACATCGCCCCACCGCCGAAGTCGCCCACCAGGTTCATGGGAGGTACGGGGACGCCGCCCTGGGACCCAATGCAGTGCAGCACGCCGGCCAGGGCGATGTAATTGATGTCATGGCCGACATCCTTGGCCATGGGCCCGTCCTGGCCCCAGCCGGTCATGCGGCCGTAGACGAGGCGCGGATTGCGCCGCAGGCATTCGTCGGGGCCGACCCCGAGCCGCTCCATCACTCCCGGGCGAAAGCCCTCGATCAAAGCATCGGCCTGCTCCACCAGGCGCAGCACCGTCTCCGCCCCACGCGCATCCTTGAGGTCGATCGCCACGGAGCGCCGTCCCCGCTTAAGCAGGTCGAATTTAGGGTCCAGGACGATGCCCAGCCCCGATGGCTCGGTGCGGTCGATGCGCAGCACCTCGGCCCCCATGTCCGACAGGGCCATGGCGCAAAAAGGGCCGGGCCCGATGCCGGCCATTTCGACGACCTTGATACCAGCAAGAGGTCCCATAAGGTTGCGCTCCTCGCAGAGAAATTTGCACAGTCGCCAGCTTTGCTTGGTTGAAGTTCAAGGGGAAGATAGCAGGGATGCCGGAAAGGGGTCAAGCAAGCCCCCGCGGAGGGCATTGCGCTGCACTTTTCCCAAAACCGGATTTTATCGGGTAATCGCGAAACCAGGTGCAAGCGGAGACGATAAATTGGGAGCTTGCTCCGGCCTCACCCCCGCCACGCGCCCTTTGGCCGCGAGCCACCCCCTCTCCATCAAATGGAGAGGGGGCCGGGGGGTGAGGTGTCTTCAAAAAATCAGTCCTAT
The DNA here is from genome assembly GCA_027297205.1 of SAR324 cluster bacterium. Taxonomy (GTDB): domain Bacteria; phylum SAR324; class SAR324; order SAR324; family JACQKK01; genus JAPUIH01. The sequence goes on from JAPUIH010000326.1 coordinate 2,659, forward strand.
AAGTCAATTTCATCAATTTCCGTTTTGAAAAAAGTGAGGGGCGGTCAACCCGCTCAGGGCATTGCGGCATAGCGCATAGCCGGACGCGGCACGGAAAATCCGGTGGCGCCGGGACCAGCCGGGAGAAATTTCCGCGCGGCCCGCAAGGGTTGAATATTGAGTTGGGACAAGGGCAATTCCGTGGTATTTATGGTTTCGCAACTCGACAACACGCAATCGGGGAAGTAACGCAACGCCATGGCACTAGGATTTCTGCGAGGCCGCTCCAAGGCCCAGCCACCCCCTCCGCAAGCTCCAGACTCCGGCGCGGCCGCCGCTCGCGGCCCGGCGCCCACCGGCGGCGGGCTGGCCCAGTTGATCCAGCAGACCATCGCTCTGCAGGCGGAACGGGAGGCGGTGCTGAAAAAGGGCATTGCCGACGGCGTCAAGTTCTACAGCGAGACCAATGACTCGCGCTTGCAGCTTGCTTTCGACTCCTTCGACCCGGATATGCAAAAGGCGCTGTTCGAACTGATGTTCCTATTGCATGTGAACGAGCCCAGCCTGTCCAAGGTCACGTACCCCGCTTTTACGAAGGACAATTCGAGCGGCGTGCCGCGCTGGGTGCAGCGCGAGCAGACGAAAAACTTTTACGTGGAGGGCGCCCCCCACGGCATCCGGGGCCTATCCAATCTTTCGGGGGTCTTTCAGGGGGAATTTGAAAAGCATATCCAGGCGGAGTTCGGACGGCCGGTACCGCGGTTGCCCAATGAAAAATGCGTGATCGTATGCCTGCAATCCATCGGTTCCATCGGCACGGTGGGGCATAAGTCCGGCGAATCGGACTTGGACCTGCAAGTGATTTACGACCTGTATCCCCTGGCCCAGAACTCTTCCAACTGGAGCGACGATACCTTCCGCGCCGCTCTCAAGGCGGACCATTCGGCCTGGCTGTCCGAATTCATGTCGTCCTACAAGATCACGAAGAGTCATTTGCAGGACCCGGAGGTTCGCCAGAAGCTGCACGCCCGCTCCGCGCAATACCTGTCGAAGAACTATCCGATGCTTTACAAGTATCTGATTCAGGGCAGCCGCAACTACCGTAAGGATTTGGCCCAGGCCAAGGGTCCCGCCCTGCGGGTCGGTCTCTCCAATGAGTTAATGCGGCTGATGGAGAGCCACGCCCGGATTTCCAACGCGGACAAGACGCGCGCCGAAGAGGAGCTGTTCATAAAGCGGGTGGCGATTATCCAGCAATACATTGGCGAGAAATACCACACCGCCGAAATTTACATGTTCGCCTGTGCCGTGGATCTGTACCGGGCGGGCAAATACACCTCGTCTCTGGAGTTCAAGGAATCCTCGGGCTCAGCCTATGAGCTGATTCTGAATTACGAGACCTTGATGCCGGGCATTCAGTTTACCCCCACCATTCCCAGCCATTTCGTGTTTCCGCACGCCGTCAACAACGACGCCGGGTTTTACCAGCGCCTGCACACCTACATCAAATTTGACTCCCTGGACATCTACAGGAAGATATCCCCGGTACTGGTGGATCTGGGCCACACACCGGACATGGACGTAGACTACGTGGCGGATCACCGGGGGGCGGTCTATTGGGAAGCGTTCAAGGCATCCTCGGGCAACCTGCCCAAGGCCACGCTAAACCTGCTGCGCTACGAAATGCTGCTGGAAGAGCGTTACCTGAAGACGATCATGCAGATCATCAAGGAGCCGGGCATCATTGACGATTTAATCAGCCCCAAGCCCCACAAGGAGCAGCAAATCAAGGAGGCGCTGGAAAACGAGGACACCGGCATGCCCAACTGGATCATCCTGGAGTTGGAGGCGGAGCACCCCATGCTGCTGCAGGATCCCTGGTGGCTGCGCTACAAGGCGCTCAAGGTGGGCTTCAGCGAACCGGCCGGCGTGCCGGGCCTGAACGCGGGAGAGCGGAGACTGGTGTCCAAATGCATCGATCTGGCTTTCGCGCTGCACGTGCGTATCTCCGACGTGTTCACCAAGCCGGGAGATACCCGCCAGCTGGATTCCCACCGGGAACTGGTGCTGCAGAAGTTTCTGTCTTACGCTTTTCCACCCGGCACGGATAAGCGGGCCTACCTGAATCATATCTTCGCGGGAGAGGTGCAGGCGGTAAATCTCTTCGAGTCGGATTTGCGGGCGGTGTTCCGCAGGTCCCTTGAGCGCACCCAAAACAAGATCGGCGAGTTCGATATCAAGAGCATGCGCAGGAACAGCGAGGAGATCAAGCTTTGGCATAACTACTATGAAGAGCACTTCGAGCCCAAGCCCAACGTGGTGCAGCGCACCATCCTCAATCATTTGAAGACGTCCCGGGGCCGACTGCAGATCGGCTTCGTGATTGGCGAGGGCTGGTATTTCAAATCCCTGCAGCGCGAGTCCGGAGTAGGGAAGCGGTTCGATACCTTTGGGGTGCTGGACCATCTCCCGGATGAGGTGACCCTGCTGGAAGGGACCGGTTTTTTGATGGGGCTGGCCAGCTGCATGGTGAACGGGTACTACGGCATCATCAAGAAGGGCACTCTCAAGGAAAGCCGCACCGCCTTGGAACTGGACCGCAAGTCCCTCAAATTGGGGGACCGCCTGGACGAGGAGACGTCGTTTCTCCAACCGGACCTTATCGACCGCATGGTAGATCAGATTCTCGAGTTCTTCCCCTACGAGTACCACAACTACATGGACTATCTGCGGGTGCCGAGGCGGGTGGCGCGCGTGTTCGTGTTTTTGAACATTTGGAAGTTCGGCAGGCTATCCATTTTGTACCGCGACAACCTGAGCACCTGGTACTGCGATGAGTTCGACCATCCGGAAATGAAGAAGAACGCGCAAGTCTACCGCGGCGAATACAAGGCCATGGTGACCGCAGCGCCGGTGCTGCACTCGCTGGACAGGTTCATGCGGGATCATACCCTCTACATCGATGAGGTGGAGCTGGCCACCTGGGTCAATCCCAACAGCACCGAAACCACCCATCCCTCTTACAAGCCGGTCTTAAGGGAAGAGTTTCTGTCCGAGGCATTCCGGGAGGCGATCATGGAATCCCAGCCCAAGAAAGGCGGCTGAC
>JAPUIH010000327.1 GCA_027297205.1 SAR324 cluster bacterium
AGGTGCTCCAGCCCCGGGCACGCTCCCGGGTGTGCCGGGACGCGGCGCCGGGACCCCACACCCCGGGCGGACGCAATCCGCTTCCCGGCCGGGTTCCGGGGGGGCGCCGGGTGTGAGAACGAATGAAGTAGTAGCGGCTACCGAATTTTTCACCGCGTTTGCGTCTTATGCTTTGGTTGTCCATATCGTCATGGAGCCCGGTGCAAGAAAAGGTTGGGGCGAGACTCCCGAAAAAATCTAGCAGGGTTGTGTTCCGTGTCCGATTGGCCATTTAAGTCTGTGTTGCTTCTTGATCGTAACCAAGAAACCATCTCAGTGGAGAGGGCGTTATGGGGTGCAAAAACAACAGCCTCAAGCTTGCTGCCAGAATTCTGGTACTAGCCGTAGGCGCGGTATTTCTGTATTCAAGCATGGCTTTGGCTCAGTGGGAGCCACGCAAGCCAGTCAAATTTGTGGTGATGGCGGGTAAGGGCGGCGGAGCCGGCAAGCTCTCGCGCCTGTTCCAGGGCATCATCGAAAAGAACAATTTCTCCAGCCAGCCGTTTGTGCCGGACTATCAGAAAGGTGGCTCGGGTGCAGAGGCGTTGGTGTACATGAAGGGCAAGACCGGGGATTCGCATACGGTATTGCTGACCCTGAACAGCTACTTCACCACCCCTCTGCGTCAGCCGGCACTGAACGTAGACATCGCCACATTTACGCCGATTGCGCGCATGGCGATGGATACATTCGTGTTGTGGGTGCATGCCACCACGGACATCAAAAACTTAGACGACTTCGTTAGAACCGTGAAGTCCCAGGGTAGAAAATGGAATATGGGTGGCACCGGGAGAGGGCAGGAAGATCAGCTGCTCACCAATATCCTGAAATCCACCTTCAATCTCGACATGAACTACACCCCGTTCAAGGGTGGCGGCACCGTGGCCAAAAACCTGGCCGGGATGCACATCAATTCGACGGTCAACAACCCCTCCGAAGCCATTCCTTTCTTCGAGTCCAACGATATGAGTAAGAAAGTGCGGCCTTTGGTGGCGTTTACGCCGAATCGGCTGGCGGTGTTTCCGGATGTGCCGACCTTCAGTGAACTGGGCTATTCGGGTCTGTCGTATTTCATGCAGCGCAGCGTAATCGGTCCCCCGAAAATGCCTGCGGAAGCGGTGGCCTATTACGTGAAGGTATTCGAGAAGGTGCACAATTCGAATCAGTGGAAAAAGCATGCCGCCAAAAAGGCGCTTTTCCGCGATTTCCTCACCGGCAGCAAACTGCAGGCCTTCTTCATGAAGGAGCGTGACAAGCACCGTGAACTTCTGAAGAGTACCGGCGAGCTGTAAACGGGAATGAAAAAAGCAGACCTTGTCGCTTCCGCTGTATTGGCGATTTTGTCCGTGTACTTGATGGTCAAGAGCATGGAGTTGCCCATTGGATGGCTGGAGGGAGAAGGTCCCGGAGGCGGGGCCTTTCCCTTCTGGCTCTCGGCGGGCATGCTGATTTGCTGTGTTTTCATATTTATCCGGAACCTGCGGCGGAAGAGCCCGGAGGGCCAGTCGACGGAAATCTTCATGGATCGCGAATCAGCACGGCTGTTTCTGACCGTGCTGGTTTCCCTTTCCGTAATGATTGGCCTGATTCACATTGTCGGAATCTACATATCCATCCCCCTGTTTTTCATTTTTTATATGCGGCACCTGGGCAAACATCCCTGGCCGCTGGTGCTGGCTATCAGCCTGAGCGCGCCGGTGCTCACATTCGTATTTTTTGAGAAACTGTTGCTGATTCTCCTGCCCAAGGGAATCACGGAAGAGTGGTTTTACATCTTTTACTAAATTCGCCACATGCAATTTGGGCCGGAACAGACCTTGTGGCCGCCACGCCATGCAGGGAGCACGGCCCCACTTTATTCCAGAAGTCTAAATTCCTGCCTGTGGTGATCGAAATAGAGCGGACCGACCAGGAGAATTTTCAGTTATGGAGTTGTTAGGCCATTTATACGACGGCTTCGCGGTCACCTTAACCCCCTTTAATCTGACCATGCTCGTGCTGGGGGTTTCGGTGGGCCTGTTTGTGGGGGCCATGCCGGGACTGGGGTCGGTCAATGGAGTGGCCATCCTGCTGCCGGCAACTTTCGCCATCGGAGAAGCTTCGCCCACCTCCGCCATCATATTTCTGTGCGCGCTCTATTATGGCGCCATGTACGGCGGAGCGATCAGCTCGATTATGCTGGGCATTCCGGGGGCCTCGACCGCCGTGGCCACCACCTTTGACGGAAGGCCCATGGCCATAAAAGGTGAGGCGGAAAAGGCGCTGATAGCCGCGGCGGCGGCTTCGTTCTTTGGGGGGACGGTTTCGGTGGTGCTGTTCACCCTGTTTGCACCTCCCCTGGCGGACTTTGCCCTGAGATTTGGTCCGCCCGAGGAATTCGCCCTGATGGTGATGGCATTCGCCACCTTTGTGGGCCTGGGCAGCGAATCCATTCTAAAAACGCTTTTTGCCATTGCTTTCGGGCTTGTGCTCAGTTCCGTGGGGCTGGACATCATTTCCGGACGGCCCCGGCTGATCTTCGGCGAGATCACGGGCTTTATGCACGGCATCAATTTCCTCGTGCTGGCCATCGGCATCTACGGCATCGGTGAAATCCTGTGGACCATCGAGTCCACCAAAGGAAAAGTCACGGTAAGCCAGGCGAAAGTAACCCTCCGCAGCATCGTGACCACGGTAAAAAGCCTGCGCAGTTGTATAGGCACAATGACCTTCGGCGCCCTGCTCGGATATTTCGTGGGCATCCTTCCCGCGGCTGGCGCCACGCCCGGATCGCTGATGGCTTATGGCATGGCCAAGAACTTCTCAAAAACTCCGGAAAAATTCGGCACGGGAATCGTGGAGGGTGTTGTCGCTCCCGAAGCCGCGAATAATGCCGCCTCTACCGGCTCCATGCTGCCCATGCTCACCCTGGGCATTCCAGGCTCTCCCACCACGGCAATTCTGCTCGGGGGCATGATTATCTGGGGACTGACCCCCGGGCCGAACCTGTTTGTGGAAGAAGAAGAATTCGTCTGGGGTCTGATCTCCAGCCTTTACGTGGCAAATGCGGCGGCGCTGGTGCTCAACATCGCCTTTATTCCTTTGTTCATGACCGTGTTGCGGCTGCCTTTCACCATTCTCGCGCCGATTATTTTTGTGCTCTGTGTGGTGGGAGGCTATGCCCCCACCACTACTATGCACGATGTATGGTTGATGCTCATATTCGGGCTGGGGGGTTATCTACTGCGCAAGCTGGAATATCCGGTGGCGCCTATCGTGCTGGCAATCGTGCTGGGGCCGCTCGCCGAGCAGTCCATGCGCCAGAGTCTGATCATGGCCCTAGGCTCCCCCGTAATCTTTTTCGAACGTCCGCTTTCCCTGATGTTCATGATTTTCGCGATTATGCTCTTCATATTGCCTCTGGCCAAAAAATATTTCACCGTCCGGAATAAGAACAAGCGGTGAAACCGCCATTTCGGAGTCCCAGGAGTCTAAATCGGCAATGACAGCTGTTGTTTCCGCTCATGCGGTCGAGAACGAACCTCATTTGTGATTAGGTGGATTGAAGCCGTATAAAAATACGCCCCGTGACCCTATCCATCTTTGAAGTTTCGATCTCTTGACGAATGTGATTGAGAAGTTATTTTGTATACGTTATACCAAATAATTCGATTGCCTATTTTAATTTATGGTGGAAAGCAGCCCCTGTCTAATTAGGGGCAATATTTGGCCAGACGGGGTTAATTGTGAGTAGCGCGAAGCTGGTGGTTCAACCGCTAGAGGTCAATTTCAGCCTCAAGGACAAGGTTTACGACGCCCTGAAGCAGGCCATAATGTCTATGAACATCTATGCAAGCCGGGAAGAACTGCGTCTGGATGAGCGCGAACTTGCCCATGGCCTGGGCGTGAGCAGGACGCCCATCAGGGAGGCCATTACCCGGCTGGAGCAGGAAGGATTTGTGCGGGTGGCGCAGCGCAAGGGCGTATTCGTGGTACGCAAAACGAAGCGCGAAATACTGGATATGATCGTTGCCTGGGCTGCGTTGGAAAGCATGGCGGCCCGGCTGATTACCCTGCACGCGCAGGATGAGGAGATCAACACCCTGCGTACACTGTTCGGAACCTTTGGAAACGACCGGGTGGAGGCCCGCATCGACGAATATTCCGACACCAACATCCTGTTTCATCAAAAAATACTGCAAATGAGCCAGAATGAGCTGATCAACCAGATGGCTGACAATCTGTTCGCGCACATGCGTTCAATCCGCCATCAAACGATTGGTGAAGACAACCGGGCCGAGCGGTCCATCATCGACCACATGCATATCATTGAGGCGCTGGAGAGCAGGAACACAGACCTTGCCGAGCGTCTGGTGCGCCAACATTCTCTCGATTTGGCGGCGCATGTGGAAAAGAACGTTCATTATCTCGATTGAGGAGAAACGGAAATGGCTGAAATTTCCGGCGGCCGCCTGGTGGCGAAGGCGCTCAAGAACGAAGGCGTAGATATTATTTTCACCTTGTGCGGCGGCCATATTATCGACATTTATGATGGCTGTCTGGATGAAGGCATAAAGATTGTGGATGTGCGTCATGAGCAGGTGGCCGCGCACGCCGCCGATGGCTATGCACGGGTCACCGGAAAGCCGGGCGTGGCCGTGGTCACCGCGGGACCGGGCACCACGGATGCCGTTACGGGCGTGGCCAATGCCTTCCGGGCGGAGTCACCCATGTTGCTGATCGGAGGACAGGGCGCCCTGTCGCAACATCAGATGGGCTCCCTGCAGGACTTGCCCCATGTGGACATCATGAAGTCCATCACCAAGTTCTCCTCCACCGTTTCTTCCACGGAACGGGTGGCGGACATGGTGAGCATGGCATTCCGCGAATGCTTTAATGGCGCGCCCGGCCCTTCCTTCCTGGAAATCCCGAGGGATATTCTTGACGCGAAGATTGATGAGGAGGCTGCCCGCGTGCCGCAAGCCGGGGCATACCGCAATAGGGGCAAGAGCATCGGCGACCCCCGGCAGATCGAAAAGCTTGCGGAAATTCTCTCCAAGTCCGAGCGGCCCGTGGTGCTGCTGGGCACGCAAGTCTGGACCTGCAGGGGCGCTGAGCAGGCGATCCGCTTTGCCAAAAGCCTCGATATTCCGGCTTTCATGAATGGCGCGGCGCGAGGCACCCTGCCTCCGGGCGACCCCCACGGATTCTCGCTCACCCGCCGCTACGCCTTCAACAAGGCCGATACCATCATCATCGTGGGCACGCCCTTCGATTTCCGGATGGGCTACGGAACCCGTTTGCGTAAGGAAGCCACGGTGGTGCAGATCGATATGGATTACCGCACCGTAGGCAAGAATCGCGATATCTCCCTGGGATTGGTGGGCGACGTGGGCGCCATTCTGGGCGCCGTGGCCGACGCCGCGGGCGATAAGAACGGCGCGGCATCGCGCAAGGAATGGATTCAGGAACTGCGTGCCGAGGAAGGCCGGCTCTACGAGGAATCCCTGCCCCGGCTGCGTTCCGATGCCCGGCCCATTCATCCCCTGCGGCTGTGCTACGAGATCAACGAATTCCTTACTGAAAATTCGGTGTATATCGGGGACGGCGGCGACATCGTGACCTTCTCGGGTTCCGTGGTGAAACCCCGCCAGCCAGGTCACTGGATGGATCCGGGTCCCCTGGGTACCCTCGGCGTGGGCACCTCCTTCGCCATGGCCTCCAAGCTCTGCCAGCCGGACAAGGAAGTGGTGGTGCTGTTCGGGGATGGCGCCTTCAGCCTCACCGGATGGGATTTCGAAACCATGGTGCGCTTCAAACTGCCCTTCGTGGGCGTGGTCGGCAACAACAGTGCCTGGAACCAGATTCGATTCGGACAAATCAGCAAGTACGGGGCCGACCGGGGCGACGTGGCCAATGTGCTGGGGGATGTGCGATTCGACCAATTCGCCACCATGCTGGGTGGATATGGAGAGCACGTGGAAGACCCGGAGGATATCGCGCCGGCCTTGCAGCGTGCCCGTGAATCCGGCCTGCCGTCCCTGATCAACGTGAGGATTGATCCGGATGCTTACAGCAGCGGCACGCAAAACCAAACCATGTACAAATAATACGGAAGAAATTCCGAATTCAGGCGGCAATCGATTGGAGCACAGGAAAAGATGGGCAAAGCATTGGATGGCGTACGTATATTGGACATGACCCATGTGCAATCGGGTCCTTCCTGCACTCAGATATTGGCTTGGCTTGGGGCTGATGTAATCAAAATAGAACTGCCGGGCCGTGGTGACATCACCCGGGGTCAGCTGCGGGACATTCCAGACGTGGACAGCCTCTATTTCACGATGCTCAACTGCAACAAGCGCAGCCTTACACTTAACCTCAAATCCGGCAAGGGCAAGGAAATCTTCCGGGGCCTCATCAAGCACTGCGACGTGATGGTGGAAAACTTCGCGCCGGGTGTGCTGGATCGGCAGGGGTTTAGCTGGGAAACCATCCAGGAGCTAAATCCACGCATGATCTATGCGTCCATCAAGGGTTTCGGGAGCGGCCCCTTCGCCGACCTCAAGGCCTACGAGACCATTGCGCAGGCCATGGGCGGTTCCATGAGCACCACCGGCTGGGAGGACGGCCCTCCCACCAGCACGGGCGCGCAGATCGGCGATTCCGGCACGGGCATACATGCGGTCGCGGCGATCCTGGCGGCCCTCTACCAGCGGGTACAGACGAACAAGGGGCAACGTGTGGAGGTGGCCATGCAGGATTCCGTGCTCAATCTGTGCCGGGTGAAAATGCGCGACCAGCAGCGCCTGGCCCACGGCCCACTGAAGGAATATCCCACCGGGAAATTCGACGGTTTCGTGCCGCGCTCCGGCAATGCCTCCGGCGGCGGAATGCCTGGCACGGCGCTGAAGTGCAAGCCCGGCGGTCAGAACGACTACATTTATGTGATCATTCAGCCGCCTATGTGGGCTTCGCTGGCCAAATGCATTGGACGCCCCGAACTGGCGGAAGATCCGAATTTCAAAACGCCCGAAGCCCGGCTGGGGCGGCTTGATGAGGTGTGGAGCCTCGTGGAGGCCTGGACAGTCCAGCACAACAAGATCGAGGTGATGAAGACCCTCAACGAAATCGACGTGCCCTGTGGTCCCATCCTGGACATGAGCGACCTGATCGATGACGAGGGGCTCAATGCACGGGGCATGATCGCGGAAGTGAACCACCCGGAGCGCGGTGTGTTCAAGACCGTGGGGTGCCCGCTCATCCTTTCCGATTCTCCGGTCTCGATGGAAACCTCCCCGCTGCTGGGGGAACACAACGAGGAAATCCTTGGGCAGGTAATGGGCTACGGAAAGGAAGAAGTCGAGCAGCTGCGCGGCGAGGGCGTCATCTGACCCCTGGCGGACGGGGAATCCGTACATTCGGCTTATAGGGATTTCAGAGGCGGGCGCGCCGCGTCATCCGGCCCCTGGATTCCGTGGGGAATTACTCAGAATTACCGGGAGAGGTGAACCATGCGTATCGTGGTGAATGGGCAGCAAGCCTTTGGCAAAGAGGTGCTTGAAGCGTTGTTAAATCGGGGAGATGAGGTGATCGCCGTATACTGCGCCCCGGAAAAGGAAGGGCAGCGGCCCGATCCGCTCAAGGAAGCCGCGCTGGCCCATAACCTGCCGGTCTATCAGCCCAAATCCTTCCGCAAACCCGAAGTATGGGAGGAGTTGTCCGTGCTAAAACCGGATTTATGCGTGATGGCCTACGTGACTTTGTTTGTGCCGGATGAGTTTCTCAATATGCCCACCCACGGCACCATCCAGTACCATCCCTCCCTTTTGCCCAAGCACCGTGGTCCCAGCTCCATCAACTGGCCCATTATGATGGGCTCCAGCAAAACCGGCTTAAGCATCTTCTGGCCGGACAAGGGGCTGGATACAGGTCCGATCCTGCTGCAGAAGGAGGTGGAGATCGGCCCGGATGACACCCTGGGCAGCGTGTACTTCGACAAGCTCTTTCCCATGGGCGTCGCGGCCATGCTGGAAGGAGTGGACATGATCAAGGCGGGCAACACGCCCAAGGCCGTTCAAGACGAATCACAGGCCACCTACGAAAGCTGGTGCAAGGCGGAGGACGTGGAACTCGACTGGAACAAGCCCGCGCAGGAGGTCTACAACATGATCCGGGGGGCCAACCCCCAGCCCGGCGCATGGACCCGGCACGGTGGCAAGGTGCTGCAAATATTCGATGCCGGGCTGGTCCCCGCTGCAGAGAGCGCCACTCCGGGCCAGGTCACCGAAGTGAGCGGCGGCTCCTTCACCGTGGCGTGCAACGGCGGCCAGATCATCGTCAAACGCGTCAAACCGGAAGACGGCAAGAAGGTGGGCTCGGACGAGTATATCCAGAGTGCCGGTCTCCAGCCGGGCGCCCAGTTGGGCGGTTAGTGCCGCAAAGGCATCGGTTTTCAGATTTTCATTTCAGGAGCAATCCCTTGTTATCCGATATTGAAATCGCCCAACAGGCGGAAATAAAACCCATTACCGAAATCGCCGCAAAGCTGGACATTCCCGAAGGGGAACTCATTCACTATGGCCGGTACAAGGCCAAGGTATCGCTGGATTTTTATCAGCAGGTCAAACAACGGCCCCAGGGCAAGCTCGTGCTGGTGACCGGAATTACTCCCACCGCCGCGGGAGAAGGCAAGTCCACCGTTACGGTGGGGCTGGGCGATGGATTGCGCAAAATTGGCAAGAAATCGGTGGTGTGCCTGCGGGAGCCTTCCCTGGGCCCCTGCTTCGGGGTGAAGGGCGGAGCAGCGGGAGGGGGTTACTCCCAAGTGATACCGATGGAGGACATCAACCTGCATTTCACCGGTGATATTCACGCGGTTTCCTCGGCCCATAATCTGCTCTCGGCCATGCTGGACAATCATATTCAGCAGGGGAATTCCCTGGGCCTGGATGTGCGGCGCATTCAGTGGCGGCGCGTCCTGGACATGAACGACCGCGCCCTGCGCGACATCATCGTCGGCCTGGGCGGAACGGCCAATGGCATTCCCCGTGAGACGGGATTCGACATCTCCGTGGCCTCGGAAGTGATGGCCGTGCTCTGTCTGTCGGAAGACCTGGGCGACATGAAGGAACGCCTCGGCAATATCGTGATCGGAGAAACCCGGGGTGGACGGGAATTCATCCGGGCCAGGGACATCAACGCCCACGGCTCCATGACCGTATTGCTCAAGGACGCCCTGGCCCCCAACCTTGTGCAAACCCTGGAAGGCACACCCGCCTTTGTGCATGGCGGTCCTTTCGCCAATATCGCTCATGGCTGCAACTCCGTCGTGGCCACCAAAATGGGCCTGGGCCTGGGCGAATACACCATCACCGAAGCCGGCTTCGGAGCCGATCTGGGGGCGGAGAAATTTATGGATATCAAATGCCGCAAGGCCGGCCTGAACCCCGACGCTGTCGTAATCGTGGCCACCCTGCGCGCCCTCAAGCTGCACGGAGGGGTCGGCAAAAAGGACCTGACCACGGAAAACGTGGCCGCTGTGCAAGCGGGCGCGGCCAACTTGCAGCAACATATCGAAAACCTCGAAAAGTTCGGGGTGCCGGTGGTGGTGGCCATGAATCTGTTTGTGTCGGACACCGAGGCGGAGGTGGAAGCCCTGCGCAAGATTTGCGTGGATTCCGAGGTGGACATGATAGTCAGCGAGGGCTGGGGCAAGGGCGGAGAAGGCACCAGGGCCCTGGCCGAGCAGGTGGTCAAGACCGTGGAAAGCAACAATGGAAAATTCAAGCCGCTTTACGACGATGAGACAACTCTTTGGGATAAGATGAACGCCATCGCCACGGAGATTTACCGGGCGGACGGCCTACAGGCGGATGCGGCCGTGCGGCGGCGTTTTGACAAGCTTCAGGAGCAGGGCTTCGGCAATTTGCCGGTCTGCGTGGCAAAAACCCAGTACTCGTTTTCTCCCGACCAAACCGCCCTGGGGACGCCAAGGGGATTTATGGTGCCGATCCGGGAAGTCCGCCTGTCCGCCGGCGCGGGCTTTATCGTAGTGTTGACCGGGGATATCATGACCCTGCCGGGCCTTCCCAAGAAACCTGCGGCGGAGCAGATCGATATCGATGGCGAGGGCCGGGTGGTGGGGCTGTTCTAGTGTACTGTCCCGCAAATGACGTGGGGAAAGTTTCAGTCGTAAGGCACTGATAAAAAGACTGAAATGCCTTTAATTATTTGAAAATAGATATTGGGACGGTACAGAGCCAGTCCGCCCCGCTGGAAAGGATTTATCGGTTCATGCGCCCGCAGCACGTCGCGTTCGAGGACATTCACGTGGGCTGGCGCCGCTCCTGGCGCCGCATCATCAGCGAAGAAGACATCCAGGCCACCATAGCCCTCACCGGCGACCAGGGGGGGTATCACGTCGACGAGGACTTCGCCAGGGCGGCCGGATTCCGCACCGTGATTGCCCCAGGAATTCTTCAGGCCAGCATGCCCACAAAAATCGGCGGGGAACTCAATTTCCTGGCCCGCGAAATTAGCTTCCGATTCCTAAAGCCCGTATACGCCGGAGACGCACTTGAGGTCACCATGGAAGTAGCCGCTATCGATGGAGAAAAAAGAATGGTTACGATGGAGGGGCAGGTGACCAACCAGGACGGGGAAGTGGTGATGACCATCAACACCCATGGTAATTTCCCCCACCCAGAGTGGGGCATCCCCTCCAAGCCGCCGCCGCCCCTGCCCTGAATCCCGCCGCCCCTCCATTGACAGAGATTTGAGGCGCAATATACACTGCTGTTGCCTGTACCTGACCGGGCGGGCCGAATCCGACCATGGAGGGTAAGGTAGGTATGCGCCCATGAAGACTCTGATCATACTTCGCCATGCTGACGCTTTGGAGAAGACCTCGGGCATGTCGGATTTCGAGCGGCCTCTTAGCGATGAAGGGTGCTCGCAGGCCAGCAGGCAAGGTCAATTTCTGCGCCAAGCGGGTATTTGCATCGACAGGGTTGTCGCCTCCTCGGCATTGAGGGCCAGGACTACCGCGGAAACCGTGGTGGACGCCAGCGGGGCCGGTGTGGACATCGAAACCTCCGATGAGTTGTACAATGCGCCTGGGGAGACCCTGCTGGAGTACGTGCGCTGTCTGCCCGATGAGTTAACCCGTCTGCTGATGGTGGCCCATCTGCCCGGAGTAGCCCAACTGCTGAGCCTGCTCACCACCGAACATGTGGACCTGGACCATATTTTTTCCCCGGCCACTCTGGCCGCGGTGCAGTTGGACGGTGACAGCTGGCACGAGTTTGATTACGGCGTGGGTGCCCTGACCTTGTTCCTGCCCCCGGTTCTTTCCCCCGCCTAGTGCTCCCAACGAGGCACCATGGCAATATCCGACTCCCGCAGCTTGAGACTGGCCACCACCTCGAGCGTTCAGGAATCCGGCCTGCTGGGCGCGCTTTGCGAGGACTATCTTGCTCTGCGGGGCAGGGTGGTGGAAGTGCAGGCGGTCGGCACGGGCCAGGCCCTGCGCATGGGCAGGCGTGGGGAGGTGGATGCGGTAATTACTCACAACGCCGCTTACGAACTGCAGTTCGTAGAAGCGGGCCATGGTGTAAACCGGCGCGAATTCATGACCAACGATTTTGTGCTGGTGGGGCCGCAAAAGGACCCGGCGGGCGCGGCTCGGGCTCCAACAGTTTTCGACGCTCTCGCGGCCATCTTCCGCGGCCGCGCCCAGTTTATCAGCCGAGGCGATGATTCCGGTACGAATCTGCGCGAGATCGATTTATGGGCCGCCTCCGCGGCGTTGCCCTTCGGCCAGCCCTGGTACCGGGCCGTGCCTGGCGGCATGGTGCAATGCCTCGCAGCCGCTTCGGCCCAGGGCGCCTACACCCTCGTGGACATGGGCACCTTCCTCGCCCAGGCGGAGGGCCTGGAACTGCGGATTCTTTGCGCCGATCCGCGTCATCTGCGCAATGCCTACAGCGTGATCGCGGTCAACCCGGCCCGGCATGCTTCGGTGGATTACGAGGAGGCCATGGCCCTGATCACCTACCTCACGGGTGCGGCCGGCCAACGGCTCATTAAGGAATTCCGCAAAGGGGCCCATCCCCTGTTCTATCCCCTGTGGGATCCCCAGCCTGCCGGCGAGCGCGCAGGGCCCGCATCCGCAACGGAATCATCCCAAGGAGGCAAACTTGGGCGGGTTCGCTGAGGCGCTGCTCAAGGCGGGTCAACTGATCGTCTCTTTCGACCCTGGGCTTTACGGTATCATCTGGCTTTCCCTGTCGGTCAGCCTGATTTCGGTCGCCATTGCCGGACTGATGGGCGTGTGCGGAGGCGTGGCTCTTGCTCTGCGCGCATTTCGGGGCAAAGGGCTGGTGGTCAGTGTGCTCAATACCATGATGGGTGTTCCCCCCGTGGTGGTGGGTCTGGTCACCTTTATCGTGCTTTCCCGGCAAGGCCCGTTCGGATCGGCACAACTGCTGTTTACGCCCGCGGCCATGGTGATCGCCCAGACGGTGCTGGTGATGCCCATCATCGCGGCCCTTTCCCACGCCACGGTGATGGGCCAGGACCCGCTTTTGCGGGATAGCGCGCGCACCCTCGGCGCCTCGCGGCTGCAGGTAATTCTGTTGGTCGTGTACGAGGCCCGCTACGGAATTATGGCCGCCATAACCGCTGGCTTCGGGCGCGCCATCGCCGAGGTGGGTGCGGTGCTGATGGTGGGCGGAAATATCAAAGGCGCCACCCGCACCATGACCACCGCCATCGCCATGCAGACCTCCATGGGAGACTACGACCAGGCCCTGGCCCTGGGGCTGATGCTGATTCTGCTGGCCTTCGCGGTGAATGCGGTGTTTTACCGCATTCAGAGGGGGGCACAATGAGCACCCTCAGTCTGCACGGTGTCAGCCGCGTGGTTGCGGGCCACACCATCCTCAACGATGTCACCCTCAAGTTTCCCGAGGGGCGGATCAGCCTGCTGCTCGGTCCCAACGGAGCGGGCAAAACCACCCTGCTGCGGCTTTGCGCCCTGCTGGATGCCCCCAGCGGCGGGGAGTTGCGGCTGGAGCCACAGGGGGAGTCTGCGCCCAGCCCCGCGCGGGATGGCATCACCATGGTATTTCAGCGCCCAGGCCTGTTCGACCGGACGGTATGGGACAACCTGGCCTATCCCCTCAAGGTGCGGGGGTTGGCCCGGGAGGAATGCGAGGCGCGCATCCGCGAGGGCATGGCCGTGGCTGACCTGGAGGCCCTGTCCGGGCGTCAGGCGCGCAGCCTCTCGGGGGGCGAGGCACAGCGTCTGGCGTTGGCACGGGCATTCGTGACCCGGCCCGCCGTGCTGCTGCTGGACGAACCGGTGGCCAATCTGGACCCAGCCAGCCGCTGGCGGATCGAGGAGATGGTGCTGCAGATGCAAGACCGCTTCGGCACCACCGTAGTGCTGACCACCCACGATCTGCTGCAGGCCCGCAAAATCGGGGACACGGTATTTTTTATCAACCGGGGCCGGGTCAGTGGCGGCTACGAGACAAGGGGCTTTTTTCAGTCGCCTCCCAACGAAGAGGTAATGCGCTTCATTTCCGGAGTATTGCACCAGGAGCTGGGCTGATCATTCCCCATCGAACTCATAGTCTTCCCTGATGGCGGTGGTGAGTTCACGGGCCGTGATCCGCAGTTCCTCGGGTGTGGGCCGCCCCACCATGTACCACCCGTTGAAAACGCGGTGGATGGTCTGGTCGGGCAGCAGCGCAAAGGTGAAGGGAACGGGCAGCGGGCCGTGCCTCTTGTCCGTGGTTTCCCGGATGCCCAATGCGTCCGTGAGGCGAAGACCCTCGTCGGTGAGGAAAGGAAAGCGCGCCCCCAGGCCGGTTTTGAACGCTGCATTTACCGTGGGGGGGTCGACGCTCACGGCGGCGAGCCTGATGTAGGAGACATCCATTACTTCATGGAATTGCACGAATTCCCGCAGTTGCACCTGTCACTTAGGTCACCAGTAACCGCGGTAAAAGGTCAGTATCAATGGGTTTCCACCGGCCAGCTCGGCGATGGAGACGGCATTCCCCGCCTCGTCCAGCAGTTCCGCCGTGGGGAAGGGGTCCCCTGCTTTGAATTTAAGTGCCATGCGCCCAAGTTCCTTCAGGTAATCGCCGAGGCGATTGATTCGCAGGTTTTCTTAATGGCCTCCATGTCACCCTGCACCAGGGGCCAGTCCATTCCCAGGCCATCCCCTTCCTTGCGGGGAATGAGATGAAGGTGAAAATGCGGCACACTTTGCGCGGCCCAGGGGCCGTTCGCCTGCACCAGATTGAGAGAGTCGATGCCCAGCGCCGTTTTCAAACCCGCGGCGACCTTCCCCGCGGCGGTCATGGCGCTGCCCATGGCATCCGTGTCCCCCCCGAACAGATCGGCAAAGTGCCGCTTTGGCACCACGAGCAAATGCCCCTCGCTGAGTGGATTAATGTCCATGAAAGCTATCGTGGCATCGTCTTCATAAACTTTGAAAGAGGGGATCTCTCCAGAGACAATCTTGCAGAATATACAATCCATCGCGTACCTCGGCTGCGTCCAGGGAATATCTCCGGGCCCGCGGCTGGCCTGCCCAGCGCCAGAAAACCATTGCATTGCCATTGGCCCGTGGGCATATTTCTCATTCCGGCCCTTCCCTACTTACGGCGTTTTTCCGCAAAGAACAATTCAGGAGAGGGCCGGATGATTGAATCACGAATCTATCCGCACCTGGACGCACCTGATGGCTGACATAGCAACTCCGCCTTTGCAGTACACGAACCTGACCCTCTATTTGAATTCCGTGGCGCAGTGCATCGACGCGGCCTTACCCCGCTATTTGGACGGGGGGGAGCCGCGGGAGAGTCTCTACGAATTGGCCGCGGACTACCCCCTGCGGGGCGGGAAGCGCTTTCGCCCGGCCCTGCTGATGCTCTGCACGGCCCTTGCCGGAGGGGACCCCCAACGAGCCCTGCCATCCGCGGTGGCGCTGGAACTGTTCCAGAACTTCGCGCTCGTTCACGACGATATCGAGGACAATTCCGAACTGCGCCGGGGCAGTCCCTCCCTGCACAGGCTGCACGGCGTGCCCTTGGCTTTGAACGCGGGAGACCTGTTGTTTGGGCTGGTGTATGAAGTGCTGCTGGAAAATGAGGCTCTGCTGGGTGCGGCGCAGGCCCTGGAAGTGCAGCGGCGCTTTGCACAAGCCTTCCGTCATACCTTCGAGGGACAGGCAATGGACATTGCCTGGAGCCAGGGCAGTCATATTCCCACGCGCGACGAGTATGAGAAAATGATCGGGAAAAAGACGGGCTGGTATTCGGGACGGGCGCCCTGCGAGATCGGTGCGCTGATTGGAGGAGGGGATGATCTGGTGGCAGGGCTCGGAGCCTATGGCGCGAAGCTGGGGGTGGGCTTTCAGGTGCGTGACGATCTGCTGAACTTGACGGCGGACTCGGCGCAGGCCGCGCCCGCGGCCTTCAGCGGAGGTTATGGCAAGGAGCATGGTGGGGACATCGCCGAGGGCAAGCGCACACTGATTGTCATCGAATTGCTGGAGCGCCTTCCCGCCACGGACGCGGGCCGCCTGAAATCCATCCTGCTCGCGCCGCCGGCGGATACGGCGCAGGCCGACATTGCCTGGGTCATTTCCCTGGCGGAAAGCACGGGCGCGCTCGAGGCCGTCCAGGCGCACTGTGGCCGGTTGGGCCGGGAGGCCGCGGCTCTGCTGGAACCCCTGCCGCAATCGCCGCAAAAAGAGCTGCTGCGGGCCATGGCTGACTATCTTGTCCAGGAGCGTGAGTCCTGATTGCCGGGCATAGGTGGAGGGCCACGGGGCCCGCGGCCTTCCCTTAATTTGGCAGCGAAAACGCGGTATAATGGAAACCATGGACGGGGTGCGCCACGCTCCCCGCCAAACCGCGATCCCATTCGGAAGAGTGCCTCATGGCGGAAGGTCAGGAAACGGCTATTGTGTTGGTCAAGCTCACCTTTGCGTTGATTGCGGTGATTCTGATTGCCGTATTTCTGATCCGGCCCTTGCTGCGCAGCCTGGGCACAAGACCCGATTATTTGGACTCCCTGCAGACCCCCGAAATGCCAATCGAAGAGGACCAGGAACTGGAGATTCCCAGCGAAGACGCCAAACCGGATATTCATAGCATGGTGGAACAGGCTCGCTCGGATCCCGGCAAGACGGCAAGGCTGGTTTCCAGCTGGTTGAAGGAAAGGAAGTAAATGCCGGAATTACCAGAGGTGGAAACGATCGTCCGGGAGCTGCGGCCAATGGTGACCGGCCGCACGGTGGTGGATGTTGCGGTATTCCGGGCGGACGCCCTGGGAAGCCTCGGCCCGGACGAATTTCGTGCGGCCCTATGCGGGAAACGCATTCTGAATGTGACCCGCAGGGGCAAGTTCCTCATATTTGAACTCTCGCCCGCGGGATATTTGATCTGCCATCTGCGCATGACGGGAAAGTTCGCCGTCACCACGGCCCCCGCAAGACCGGAGCGGCACCATCGGGTGTGGTTCCATCTGGATGATGGCTCGGTGATGATTTTCCAGGACATGCGTTGTTTTGGCACCCTGGCCGTGGTGGAAAGATTGCCCGACGCGCCCTCCCTGGCGAAGCTGGGCATGGACCCCCTTTCACGCGGCTTCAGCTTGAAGTGGCTCGCAGGGGCGCTGGGGCGAAGCAAATCACCCCTTAAACACTGGCTGATGGATCAAACCAAAATCGCTGGCCTGGGCAACATCTACACGGCGGAGATTCTCTTCCGGGCCGGCCTATCTCCACTGCGTCCGGCCTGCCAGGTAGGAGATGAGGAGACGGCGCAGTTGCACCGCGCCACCCGGGAAGTGCTGCGGCGGGCCATCCGCAAGAACGGCACCACGATCTCTGATTTCCGGCGGGTGGACGAGAAAACCGGGGAATTTCAGAATTTTCTCCGGGTCTATGGTAAGGAGCGCGAACCCTGCCTGAGTTGCCACACGCCCATTGCGAAAATTCGTCAGCAACAGCGCAGCACCTTTTATTGCCCCTCATGTCAGACCTGACGCGACTGATGTTCCTGCGCGCAGCGGCAGGCTTGCTGCTGGCGGTGTTAACGCTGCCGGTGGGTTCGCCGCGGGCGGCTTCCCAGGAGGATAATGCCCTGCGGGAGGCGTTGCGCGGCCTGATTCAGGAAGGGGGCGCGGCCGTAGGCGGCATAACGCGTGGGCCCTTCCTGCACGCAGCGGGCATTTATGTTCCCGCTTCCATCATCAAACTCGCCACGGCCATGGCGGCGTTCCATGAGCTGGGTCCAGACTACCGATTCAAGACGGAATTCTACCGCGACGGCAAAAGCAACCTGTATGTGCGCGGATACGGAGACCCGTTCCTCGTCTCGGAGGAGTGGGCATTGATCGCCAGGGAGTTGGCGGATGCCGGAGTTTTTGCCGAGGCGGTTGCCGACCTGATTATGGACGAGTCGGCGTTCGCGCCCGGCCTGTCCATCGACGGCGCTACGGATTCCCTCAATCCCTACGATGCCCGGCAAGGCGCATTGGTTTCAAATTTCAACACAATCCATGTGGAAGTTCTGCCGGGTGGAAAGGTGCGCACGGCGGAGGCCCAGACACCGCTCACACCGCTGGCGGCAAGGATGGCCCACGGCCTGCCCCCGGGCAAGCATCGCATAAATTTTTCCCAGAATGCTCCCCACGGCCTGCGCTATTCCGGTGAGCTTGCCGCGGCATTTTTCAGGAAGGCCGGTGCAACTTTGCAGGGGCGTATCAAGGCCGGCACGGTTCCGCCCGGCCTTGCGCCTGTGTGGGTGCACCGCTCGAGCCGGAACTTACAGGAAGGAGTGCGGGGCATGATGAAGTTTTCCAACAACTACATCGCCAATCAGATCGTGCTCGCGATGGGGCTGGAAAAGCATGGCGCGCCGGCGCGCATGGAAGCCGGAGTGGCGCTGATGCGAAATTTCCTGCGTGAACGAATTGGGCTGAATAATGGAGAGTATCACCTGGAAGAAGGATCCGGAATTTCCAGGCTGAATCGTATTTCCCTCGGCGGGATGCTGAAAATCGTCGAATCGTTTCGGCCCTGGATGCACTTGCTGCGTAAGTATGGCAAGCCGCCGCTGCAATCCCTTGCCAAAACCGGCACCCTCACCGGCGTGTACACTCTGGCCGGGTTTCTTCCCGGTGCCGTGGATCAACGCAGGCCGTTCGTAATCATGCTTAACCAATCCCGCAACACCCGGGGCGCGGTGCACCGGCGGCTGGCCCGGCGCTTTGCCCGAACAGTTCCCGCCACACGGTAATTTGTCCCCTTATCCCGTGGGCATAAAAAAACGGGACCGGCGATGAACGCCCGTCCCGGTAATATCAAGCAAAAATACGGCTGAGCCTACATCATGTCCATGCCGCCCATCCCGCCCGGTCCTCCCGGAGGCATGCCGGGCATGGCGGTCTTAGGCTCGGGCTTCTCAAAGACCGAGGCTTCCGTGGTCAGCACCAAGCTGGCGATGGACGCGGCGTTTTCCAACGCCACCCGGGTCACCTTGGTGGGATCGATAATTCCCGCCTTGATCATGTCCACATATTTCTCGTCCTGGGCGTCAAAGCCTTCGTTGACGTTCTTGCTGGCGCGCACCTTGGCGACGATCAGGGAGCCTTCCAGCCCCGCATTTTCGACAATCTTGCGAATCGGCGATTCGATGGCCCGCAGCACAATTTGCGCACCCACGACCTGATCGGCGTTCAGGTCCGCATTCTTCAGGCCTCTTTCCACCGCGTTTGTGGCACGAAGAAGGGCCACACCGCCCCCAGGCACGATGCCTTCCTCGATGGCTGCGCGGGTGGCGTTCAGAGCGTCTTCCACGCGTGCTTTCTTCTCTTTCATTTCCACTTCCGTCGCGGCGCCCACATTGATGATCGCCACGCCGCCGGCCAGTTTGGCCAGCCTTTCCTGGAGCTTTTCCCGATCGTAATCGGAGGTTGTATCCTCGATTTGTGCCCGAATCTGGTTGATCCGGCCTTTGATCTCATTGGAATTGCCACCGCCGTCGATGATGGTGGTGTTGTCCTTGTCGATCACCACCCGCTTGGCCGACCCGAGTTGGGCAATCTGCAAGTCTTCCAGCTTCATGCCCATCTCTTCGGAAACCACCTGCCCACCGGTAAGGATGGCGATGTCCTGAAGCATGGCCTTGCGGCGGTCTCCAAAGCCAGGCGCCTTCACGGCCGCGACGCGCAGGGTGCCGCGGATTTTGTTCACCACCAGGGTGGCCAGCGCCTCGCCGTCCACATCCTCGGCGACCAGCAGAAAAGGCTTACCGGCTTTCGCAATTTGCTCAAGCACGGGCAGGATGTCGCGCATGTTGCTGACTTTCTTTTCCGTAACAATCAGCACGGCGTCTTCCAGCACGGTCTCCATGCGGTCCGGATCGGTGATGAAGTAGGGAGAAAGGTAGCCGCGGTCGAACTGCATGCCCTCCACCACTTCCATGGTGGTATCCGCGCTCTTGGCCTCTTCCACCGAGATCACGCCGTCCTTGCCCACTTTTTCCATGGCTTCGGCGATGATGTTGCCGATGGTGTCGTCGCTGTTGGCGGAGATGGTGCCGACTTGAGCCACCTCTTTGGTGTCCTTCACGGTCTGGGAAATCTTCTTGAGATGCTCCACCACCAATTTCACGGCGATTTCAATGCCCCGTTTCAGATCCATGGGGTTGGCGCCGGCGGCGATATTCTTGTTGCCTTCCATGACGATGGCATAGGCCAATATGGTCGCTGTGGTGGTGCCGTCTCCGGCAATATCCGAAGTCTTGGAAGCCACCTCGCGCACCATCTGCGCGCCCATGTTCTCCACCTTGTCTTCCAGTTCGATTTCCTTGGCGACCGTGACTCCGTCTTTGGTGATCAAGGGGGCCCCGAAGGATTTTTCGATCACCACGTTGCGGCCCTTGGGGCCCAGGGTGACCGCTACCGCCCTTTCCAGCTTTCCGATTCCGTGCAGCATCCGCGAACGGTTATCGACATCGAAAGTAATTTCTTTCGCAGCCATATGTTTTTTTCCTCTTTGCTTAAAATGATGCGCCTAAAGAACGCCCAATATGTCGTCTTCGCGCATGATGATATATTCCGTGCCGTCAATCGTGACGTCGTTTCCGGCGTACTTGGAAAACAGAATTCGATCACCCTTCTTCACATCCAGGGGATAGGTTTTTCCGTCTTCACCGCGTTTGCCGTTTCCGACCGCAACGACTTTACCCTCCTGAGGCTTCTCCTTTGCCGTATCGGGGATGATTATCCCACCGGTGGATTTCTCTTCGGCCTCAATGCGTTCGACGATAACGCGATCTTGCAAAGGTCTGATTTTCATGGAACCTTTTTCCGCTCGTTGTTTGAGTTTAAAGGATGGACCGTCCTGCCGTCCCGGCCTTCCGTGAAGGCCATGGGGGGCTAAACTGGCGTCCGCGCCGGGCGGCCACCCGCCTTGCGCCACAAAATATCCACGGGCTACTCGTGAAAAACACTCCGGAACCGAATCGAAAGTCTACGGGAAAAATGCAATTTGCCTTTTTCCGAATCCGATCCGTTCCGCGAGCACCGTGTCAGAGTCCCTTATGGATAATCCGCTGGTTACTAGCACTCCCCGTGAGTGAGTGCTAATTAGCAATGAATAGGCTAGATTAGATCAGTTTCCCCGTTACTGCAAGGGATTATATGAAGGGGGGATCTGGACTGCCGATAATGTGTGGGCGCCGTATTCGGTCTGGGAGATATAATTTCCGAACTGACCAATATCCGCGGCGGCGGTCCCGTGGAGTGTGCTGGCGGTCCGCCTCTCCAAAAAAATGCCCCACCGGTGGAAAAAATCAACCGGCGGGGCATTATTCCGCAAATCCGCAGTTGGTGGCCCCTGCATATTGCTAGGCGGGGACCGAACAAGCCGGATCGGCATTCAAGTTACGCAATTACCACCTCTTTTTGGCCCCGCACGGGTTGCAAGGATTCTTGGCCGCACAGGGATTGCACGGGTTGCAAGGATTCTTGGCCGCGCAGGGATTGCACGGATTACAAGGATTCTTGGCCGTAACTTTGGTGCCGGCCTTTGCCTCACCGCCGAAGAAAGCCGGGGAGGACATTACGAGGGCGGTACCAATACCCCAGATCATTGCAAAGATGAGCATGAATTTTGCCCATCGCGCACTCGCCAACAGTTTCATACGATTCTCCTCTAGAAAATTAATTGGCCGTTCAATACGGCCGCCGAAACCACCCTCAAGGTGGCAAGAATTCTATGCTTCAATTGCAGTTCATCGCCTTTTCGGCGCGGGTTGTGCTCTGGCCGCGTTCGGTTTTTCGAGCGCATTCACGGCCAAGGCAGTATTTCCTGGCCAAACCACTCAGTGATAGCCCCGCCCGACCGGCTGTTCTATTGGAACGGTTCTGGAGAACAACAAATATTGGCTATCCAGGGAATTCTGGAGTGCCTGGGAAAGTTGCTCCGCGCCAGGAAAGTCTTTTCCCCGTTTGAGGAAACTTCGGTAAAATCCCGTGTAAAAATTATCCGGCTCCACCCAGACCCACAAATACAGTGAGGCCGCGGCCGCGGGCACCCGGCGCCGAAAGTTCAGACTCACGGATTCGCCGGGCAATACCCGTGTATCGAACTTTTCGCCCCAAGGATATACGGACATGTCCAGGCTGCGCTGGATGATTTTTTCCTTGTGAAAATTTCCCGGGACGACCGCCCCCACTTTGTCCAGAAAGGCCGCTTTCAGATACACCGCCGGCGTCGGATACGTCGGAAATGCGTGGCCGGTTCCCGTATTGGTGAGGGTGAGCCGCGCTTCGATTTCCTCGCCCACCTTCGGCTGTTCGTTCGAAAGGCTGGTGAAAATGCTCACGCCCGCGCGCGTCATTCCCGGGTCATGAATACCTTTCCAAAGATGCCGTCCGCCGGGCATATGGCAGCTTTGGCAACTCTTGCCCTGGCTTGGGTAGGGAGTGTCCAGCCATTCCCGGTAGGTATTTTCCACGGTCTTTCCGTTGATGATCATTGACGATGCCGGATGCTGGTGACAGCCTTTGCAAAATTCCGAAGCCCGAAAGAATTCCGTGCGGAACGGTTCTCCATGAACTGCCTGTGACACGGGAGTCTTGCCTGGCGGCAGCGGCGGCCCGTGGCGCTTGTGGCCGCGCAGATGACAGGCGCTGCAGACCATTCCCCGGGATTGCAATTGCGCGTTAAATGCAGAGTTGGCGCGCCACTGGCCGTCATCACTGCGGAGTCCTCCCCACTGTTCCGTCATAGGTGCATGGCACTTCAGGCAGGCGGCCTGGCCGGAAAATTCCATTGTGAGAAACTGTCCCGCCACCCCCGGGCCCATTGCCTTGCTGTGAATGGACTGCTTCCAGTCCTCGTACTGTGCGGCATGGCAGGCGCCGCAGTTTTCCGGAAGCAGACCTCTGGCCGGCTTCAGGTAGTTCTCCGGGGCCCGTCCCTGGGCTGGAATCGGCTTCTTCCAATAGGAAATCTGCCACTGGTCCGCCTTTGCGTTAACATTCCCGGATTCGGCACCGGCCGCGACAAGAACCAGAGATACGACCGCGCCTGCCACCACCAAAGTCAGGGTAATGACCAATCGCCAGGGTGTACGCGCCCCGTCTCTTTTTGCTGATGCTTCGGCGACCGCCATCCGTTCAGTTCTACTCAGCTTGCGGCATTGCCACTTTATCCGCAGTTACATCAGGTATTAAATTTGACTTCTGTAATGACATTCACCGGGTACCCTCAAGAAACCCTGCAATAATTTTATGGCTTTAGACGCTATTCCGGGAACCTGGGTTCAAAAAATACTTATCCGGAGCCTTTTTCGATCCGCCCCCAGCCCTGTGGGCGGACACCGATAAGAGATCCCGCGAAAGGCGCATGATTGGCGGAACAGCATTCATAACCTTCGGGTGC
>JAPUIH010000328.1 GCA_027297205.1 SAR324 cluster bacterium
TTCGCGGCCCTGGACGATGGGGCGGTGCAGGCCCTGTTCGCCGAACGGGGCTGGGAACTGGAAGGGGACTACAACCGCGGCATGGCCATGGCCCACGCCTTCGAGGAGCTCTGCGAGCGGCAGTTGATCCAGCCCACCTTCGTGATCGACTTTCCCAAGGAGACCACGCCGCTCTGCAAGGCGCACCGGGACAATCCCGATCTGGTGGAACGCTTCGAGCCCTACGTGGCGGGCTATGAGGTGGGCAACGCCTATTCGGAACTGAACGACCCGCAGGTGCAAAAGGAAATGTTCGAGGATCAGGCCGCCCGCCGCCAGCACGGCGACCTGGAGGCCCACCCCTACGACGCGGACTTCATCCGCGCCCTGGAATATGGCATGCCCCCCATGGGCGGCATCGGCCTGGGCATCGACCGCCTGGTGATGATGCTCACCGACCAGCATTCCATCCGCGACGTGCTGCTCTTCCCCACCATGCGCCCGGAGTCGGGGGAGGAATTGCTGGGGGGACGCGTCCCCCCAGACCCCCCATTCTGGCGCCGGGTTTGGCTGGAAGCCAGACCCGGCTTAATCGGGGTACAGGGGCCGTCGGCCCCTGGTGGGGGTTCAAGGGGGCAAAGCCCCCTTTCAAACAGCGGTCAGGCAGACGAAAAATTTGGGGGTTAATGAGATTTTGCCGGTTTATGCGAGGGTGGGGTGTGGCCTTTTGCTGTGGGCAATCGCTGGCGGAACAGGCTTGGCCCAAGAGCGGATTACCAAAGTTGGCAATGTGACCGGCGGCCAGACGGACCAGGAAGATTGCATTGACCGGGCTGGTGCCCCCCCTGGAGAATGCCGCGAAGGCCAAAAAGAGGACTTTGACCCCGAGGTCTCGATCGGAATTTCGGCTTATTGGGCAAGGCTGAAACTGGTTAGACAGGATGCGAATGGAGTTTCCGACACGGAGCACCTGCGCAACGTAAACCTGCAATTCGCTTTTCCGGAAATCTCGTTGGCGTTCCCGGGCAGCCTTTGGTTTATCGACTTCGCTCAATTCGAACTGGACCACAGCGATACGGGCGGCCGCACTTTCCTTGCGGGGAATTATTTTATTGCCGGCCTTAAGATTGATGTGCTGGGGGCTTATTTCGGGAATGGAAATGCCGCTTCGCCGGATGGCTTTCACGGCCATAAATTTGGTTTTCAGGGTGGCTTTGGACTGCTGACTTTCAGGGGATTTATTAAAGGCGAGCCCATTGAGAGGTTCACGGCGGCGCCTGGTCTTTCATTTCCTGGCGTTGGAAAAATCTTTTCTGGTGTGCAGGCGTTTTATGAATACAAACCGCCGGCCGCCCGCTATTTTTTCCGCCTGGCGCGGGGACGGCTTGGCGGTCTTCCTTTCGATGACCGGCCCACCCTTGGCAACGGTTACCGTTTCGAGAAGTTCTTTTTCCTAAAGGCAACGGCGGGCTTGATTTTTTAGGGGCTTCGCGGATTCTCCGCAAACGCCGGAGGCAGGCGGCGTTACCCGCACGTGGGCCGGGCGCAACCGCCCCGAATCCGGCCCCTGTTGGGGGCTGTGAGGGGGCGAAACCCCCCGCGCACTCCACAGCGCTACCCCTGCTTTTCCAGCATGGCCTGCACCAGGACCACCCGCCCTTCCTGGAGATTACGGAGTTGATTTTCCCGCATGAGGCGGGCGTCGGGACCCATTATCAGGTGCAGCCCCAGGGGCGGAAGGGGTTTGCCCGAGGCGTCGGGCTGTTGGGCGTACCATGCCAGGGAAGTGGCGGTGACGTCCCGCCAATCGGTGACGCGGAAACCCTGGGCCTCCGCCGTCTCCCGCGCTTCCGCGGGAGGCACCAGGAAGCTGATGGAAGGCTCGCCCGCCCAGGGCACGGGGCAGTATATCTCCCCGCCTTGCCCCTGAAAAAGGTCCTGGAAGACCAGCCGCCCGCCGGGCTTGAGCACCCGGTGGATTTCGCCATAGAAGCGGGCCTTGTCGGCGATGTTCATCTGCGCCTGCACCGTCCAGGCCACGTCGAAGCTTTGATCCTCGAAGGGCATCTCCAGGGCGCTGCCATGACGGAAGGAGACCTGCCCGTCCAGCCCCGTGCGCTCGCTGAGCATGGCGGCCACCCGGCAGAACTCCTCGGTCAGGTCCAGGCCCGTCACACGGCAGCCATGGACCTCGGCCAGGTGCCGCGCCGGGCCGCCCAGGCCGCTGCCCACGTCCACCACCTGCTGGCCGGCTTTCAGCCTGGCGAATTCCGCCAGCTCGGCGGTGGCCAGGCGGCCCCGGGTGTGAAACTCGTCCACCGGCGCCAGGTCGTCGCGGCTGAGGGCGGCGGGGTCCTTCCCGGACTCCTTGAGGGCGGCCAGGATGCGCTCTGCCAGGCTCTGGGAGCTGTAGTGGGCTTCCACGGCCTGGGCCGGGCCACCGCTCATTTCGTTTTGTCCCGCCCTTTGCCCAGCCAGATGGCCTGAGCCTGGGCCGCGGCCTCGGCGGCGCGCCCGGCGATCTGCTCGTCGGTGAGAGTACTCAAGGGGTGGGTAATCACCACCGGCTGCAGGGCCTCCATGCCCAGGGCGGCACGCTGCACATGGGCCTCGTGGGCGAACACTTCGGTGACGATGATCGCCGTGGGCAGGGCGCGCTGCTCCAGGTTGACCGCGTCATGCATACAGCACGACGTGCAGGAACCTCAGTCGCCGACGGCGGTGAGGGCCAGGTCGTTCTCCGCGGCGATAGTGTCCAGCAGTTCCGGCGTGGCGGCCACGGAAAAATTCTCCTTCTTGTAATAGCGCACCTCGCCCAGCCCGTGCTGCCCGGCCAGCAGGTTTACCGTGCCTTCCAGCAGCTTGCGGGCGTTCCACTTGGTATTGTCCAGCACACCCAGGCGCAGGCCCCGTAGCGCCTTGGGGCGTCCGGCCAGGGGCAGCGCGGCCACCTCCACGATGCCGCGTGGGTCGTAAACCTGCTGTCCATCCACCATCGGTAATTCCTTGGCCATGCTGTCCTTCCTTTCAGGTAGGGGTGTTGTGCCTTTTCCGCCATGCCGCTTCTACAGGCGACAGGTGCCGTCCACGCAGATGGGCCCGCCGCTGGCCGGGGGCGCGCCGTCCACCGCGCGCAGCACGGGGGAGGTCATGTGGCCCCAGCCGGGAATGAAGGCGCTGAATCGCCCCGCCTCTCCGCCGGCCACGAACAAGTGGATGTTCTCCGGTCCCGGCACGATGGGAATGCGCGCCTCGGCCTCGCGCTTGTACCAGCGGGGCAGGTTGCGGTTGTAGACCTTGCCATAGCGGTGGTTGAAGCTGATCTCGCCGAAGGTGTTGCGCGTGTTCATCCACAGGTAATTGCGCACGTCGTGGCGGGTCCAGTCCCGGCCGGCGATAGTGGCCGCGTGCTCCGGGCCGATCACCACCGCGCAGGAGCCGCTGGACACCGCGTTGTTGTGGGCGATGGTGCTCATGGCGGAAACGATGGAGTCCAGGATGCCCTCCGCGTCGTTGGCCACGTGGTTGGTCACGCTGTGGGGCGGCTCGGCGGCCATCAGGAACACCGTGCTCTGCCGCTCCCCGTAGCCCTGCTCCACATGGTAGGGCGCCCAGGGGCTTTGCTCCTCGTTTTCGGCGATGCAGTAGCTGTACTTGCCCGGATGACCGAGGGTGCTCTTGTCCAGATCGCCCGGCGTGGCCCCGCCCACGTTGAGCAGGATCAGCCGGATTGCCCGGCCGATGGTGCCGTTGGCGCGGTTGCCCGAGCCGAACACGTTGCAGCCGGGGTTCATGCCCAGTTCCATGCGCGCGGGGCCGTTCACGATCAGCAGCGGCGCCGCCATGTGGGTGGTGGCCTGCACGCCGTTCAGGTTGAAGGTGGGGTCGGTCAGGGCCAGCATGGCCGCCCGCAGCAGCGGGGCGTAGGCGGGCAGGCAGCCGGCCATCACCATATTGATGGCCAGCACCTCGCGGCTCAGGTTCCCCAGGCGCGGCGGCACCCGGCATTCCACCAACCCCGGCTCTCCCCCCAGGGCCTGCACGGCCGCGGCGATCTTCTCCGCCGTGGGCGGCACCACGGGCAGCCCGTCCGTCCAAGACTGCTCGAAGTACCACTCCACCAGATCCGCGGTTGTTTGCGGCGCCTGATCCGCGGTGGGGTGTCTGGGCGCGGTTTCGGTCATGGTGAGGCCCTCCGTTGCAAATTGCCCTTTTTTCTCTACAATAATTCCGTGACGGATTTCCCCAATCTAGTCGGGCCACGCAATTTCTTCAAGCGCATTCCCGATGGGGATGCCAATCCACGGCCGGCGGCCTCCCTGCCCAGGGCGGTATGTGGCGGCCATACATCCAACCTTCGCGAGGTCTGATTTGGCGCGAATAAAATCAATTCTGCTGGCGGTGTTGGCCGCGGCTGTATTCGCCGGCGCGGCCCAAGGCGCCAGCGATGACGACGGGTTGTTGCTGGACGTAGCGAAAAAACCGGTGGCCGCCTTTGATTTCCATGCCAGCCTGGTTACCGGCGAGAAAGTGCGCCTGAGCGCCTTCAGGGGCAAGGTGGTCTTTCTCAACTTCTGGGCCACCTGGTGCGTGCCCTGCGTGTTGGAAATGCCGTCCATGCAGCGACTTGCGGATAAGCTGAAAGGAAAACCCTTTCGCATTCTCGCCGTCAACATGATGGAAAAGAAAATACAGGTGCAGCGGTTCCTGAAAAAAAAGGTTAAGGTCAGCTTTCCAATCGTGATGGATCCCTCCGGCGACATCGCGGCCAACTACAGCGCCACCAGCCTTCCACTGACCTACATCATCGACAAAAAGGGGATCATCGTGCGGCGCGCCATCGGTGCCCGGGAATGGGACAGTCCCCAGGCCGTGCGGTTGATGCTGCGTTTGATGGGTGAACCGGGCTAGGTTCTGTCTGAGAGTTGTGGTTTGCGCGAATTTAGTTGGTGCTACAGACTCCGCGTACTTCCCTTCGGCTTTGCTCAGGACAGGCGAGACGCGAGCTTCGCCCGCTCCTCAGCAACGCGGAGTCCTTAAATATCAGTTATATAAAATGCCGCCTCCCTGAAGATCCCTGCCTAGCAGGGCGTCTCGAAGGGGCCGGGTCGGCGCACATTCTCTCAGACAGTGTCTAACCGTAGCGAATTACCTGCCGCGCCACCTTGTTGCCCGCCAATACCGCCTCGAATCCCTCGTTAATCTGTTCCAGGCTCAATTCCCTGGTGATCATGTCATCCAGATTGATCTGGCCCTGTTCGAACAGGGAGACATAACGCGGAATGTCCGTCTGAAATTGGGACTCGCCGAACAGCACGCCGGTAATTTTCTTGCGGTAGATGGTGAGGGTGAACGGATCGATGGGCAGGGTGCGCTTGTCATGGGCGCCCACGCCGATCATGCACATGGTGCCACCCTTGCGAATGGCCTTGAAGGCGATGTCCAGGGTTTCGTCGCTCTGGTCGAATCCCACGAATTCCATGCTGTAGTCCGTGCCCAGGCCCCAAGTGATGTCCATGATCTGCTCGATCACCTCATCCACATTATGCTTGTTCTGCACTGTGTGGGTGGCGCCGAATTTCTTGGCCATCTCCAGCTTCTCCGGATGAATGTCCACGGCGATGATCTTGCCCGCCCCGCTGATGTTCGCGCCCTGGGTGGCCGCCAGGCCCAAGCCGCCGCAGCCCACGATGGTTACGGTTTCGCCGGGCCGGATATTGAGCTTGTTGGTGGCGGTGCCAAATCCGGTGGTGAAGCCACAGCCGAACAGGCAGACTTTTTCCAGCGGCACATGCTCCGGCACGGGCACCAGGGATGCTTCCGGCGCCACGGAATATTCGGCGAAGGTGCTGTTGAACAGAAAATTGTAGATGTCCGAACCGTCGCTGCCGTGAATGCGCGTTGTACCATCGAGCATCTTGCCGTCGCGCAGATGCGCTCCCAGGTCGCATTTGTTGGGATGGCCGATGTGGCACCAGCGGCACTTGCCGCAGGAAGGCAGGAAGGTCAGCACCACATGATCTCCGGGCTTGAAGCGGGTCACGCCCTCCCCCACCTCCTGTACGATCCCCGCCCCCTCATGACCAAGCACGATGGGAAATAGCTGCGATTGGGCATCGCCCGTATAGCGGTGCAAATCGCTGTGGCAGATGCCCGTGGCGACCATTTTTACCAGCACCTCACCAGTCTGGGGCGGATCCAGCTCCACCTCCTCCACCACCAAGGGCTGCCTGGTGCCATAGAGCACCGCCGCTTTCATACGCATGGGTTCTTCCTCGTGAAGTTTTCCGGCCGGAAGTCCCGGCCCGCTATTCGTTAAAAGCGGATCACCTGCCGCGCCACCTTGTTGCCCGCCAGCACGTCCTGGAAAGCGCCGTTGATGTCATCCAGCCCGAGTTCCCTGGTGACCATCCCGTCCAGGTCGATCTTGCCCTGCTCGTACAGGCCGATATAGCGCGGGATATCGCTACGGAACTGCGCGTCGCCGAACAGTACCCCCTGCACTGTCTTTTGCCAGTGGGTCAGGTCGGCGGGTGTGATGGGAAAGGTCTTCTTTTCCACCATGCCCACCCCCACCATGAGCATGGTGCCGCCCTTGCGGATGGCGCGGAAGGCGATGTCCGCCGTCTCGTCGGTCTGGTCCGCGCCGACGAATTCCATGCTGTAGTCCGTGCCCACGCCCCAGGTGATCTCCTCGATTTCCTTGATGATCGCATCGGCGTCGTGCCGGTTCTGGATGGCGTGGGTGGCGCCGAACTTGCGGGCCATGGTCAGCTTTTCCTCATGAATGTCCACCGCGATGATCTTGCCCGCGCCGCTCAGTTTCGCGCCCTGGATGGCCGCAAGCCCCAGGCCGCCACAGCCCACCACCGTGACGGTTTCGCCCGGCCTGATGTGAATGGCGTTGGTGGCCGCGCCAAAGCCGGTGGTAAAGCCGCAGCCCAGCAGGCAGATTTTTTCCAGGGGCAGATGCTTCTCCACCTTGAGCACCGAGTCCTCGGGACAGACGCTGTACTCCGCGTAGGTGCTGATCAACAACAGATTGTTGATCTCCAGCCCGTCGGAGGCCCTGCGCATGCGGCTGGTTCCGTCCAGCATCTTTCCCGTGCGCAGCTTGGCGCCCAGGTCGCACATGTTGGGATGGCCCGTATGGCACCAGCGGCATCTTCCGCAGGACGGCAGAAAGGTCAGCACCACATGATCCCCCTGCGCCACGCTCGTTACGCCCGCACCGACCTCCGTGACGACGCCCGCACCTTCGTGACCGAGGATAATCGGTTTTTCACGGGGCATATGCCCCGTGAAGTAATGGACATCACTATGGCAGACTCCCGTGGCCGCCATTTTGATCATTACTTCGCCGGCCTTGGGCGGGTCCAACTCGATCTCCTCGATTACCATCGGCTGTTGCACCTCGTAGAGCACCGCCGCTTTCATGCGCATGGCCTGAGCCTCCTCGATCTTGGTTCTTGGTATGAAGCGAAGTTAGTGAATCTTGCCCGTATTGACAAGGGGCAACGCCGCAGGCTCTGCACGCATTGAATCCGGATGCGCGGAGCGCATTGGCCCCGGATGCGCGGTGCGCGTTGAACCCGGATGCACGGCGCGCAATGGCCCCGGAACAACAATGTGGGTTAGGCGGGGTGTGGAATATCCAGGCGGAGGCGGAAATGCCGGGCTGCGCCCGCGGAGCGGGCTTGCGGAGGCGGGAAGGAGCCGCCTCCCAGGTTGCCCTGTGTGATAGGGCCGTCCCAGGTCCGGCCTTTGCCTGGGGTAATGGGTAAATTGCTGGGCCCGCGGGGCGGGAGGATGCACCCGCCCGCCGCGTTCAACCTCCCACGGCTTCCTTGGCCAGGGACTCAAGCTCACCGCGCTCGTGCATTTCCAGCACAATGTCACAGCCGCCGACGAACTTTCCGTTGATGTACACTTGGGGAATGGTCGGCCAGTTGGAAAACTCTTTGATCCCTTCGCGAATTTCAGGATCCTGCAGCACGTCGCGGGTCTCGTAAGGAACATCGAGCTGGTTGAACACGTCCACCGTGGCGGCGGAGAACCCGCACTGGGGCATTTCGCGGTTGCCCTTCATGAAGATCAGAATCTTGTGGGCGTCCAGGTCTTGCTGAATGCGCGCCGAGATATCTCCGCCTGCGGAGGGGGCCGGTGCGGCGGCCTGTTCCTGACCCACGACCTTGAAAATATTCTTGAACGACGGCATCGGTTGACCTCCTTGGAAATAAGCTAATTAACGACAGGTATAATGCTTCTATTTTAACTCTTAATTCCTACATTGCAAGGGCGCCTTGAGGCGGAAACGCGAAAATGGAGTCCGTAGGGCCTCATTGCAAATTTGGCGGAAGTCCGCTACTTTGTTGCGGAAACCTCGCGGGGCGCCATCGCTATGCCGGTGGCTGCTGTAACCCGCAGCACCCCGCAGGCCCCCCGGATTCCAATCGCAGGAATTTCAGTTCCCGGACAATCCGGCGGAATGTGACCGGCGTTGGAGGACAAAGGCCCATGGGAGACTTCACCACACATCCGCGGCGCAGCTTCTGCAACCAAGAATGGACCACCCCGGAAGCAAATTACCAGGAATCCTCCCTGGACAGTCTCTGCGATAATCTCGATATTTCAGAAGGTCTGGGCCGCATCCTGGCCGCGCGGGACCTGCTCAATGTGGAAGACGCCCGGCGCTTCCTCAATCCGGCGGAAGACCAACTTCATCCGCCGCGGGAGATGCTGGGCATGGAAGCGGCACTGGAGCGCATCCACCACAGCCTTGTCAACTACGAGAAAGTGCTCGTCTTCGGCGACTACGATGTTGACGGAACCGCCGCCACGGCCATCCTTTACAATTATCTGAAGCGCCTCGGCTCGCGGATACACTACTACATTCCCCACCGCATCAAGGACGGCTACAGCATCGGTCCCGGCGTCGTAACCAAATTCAAGGCGTGGGAAGTGGAATTGCTGATCACCGCCGACCACGGCTCCACCGCCGTGGAGGGTGCGGAACTGCTGCACAAGGAGGGCATCGACCTGATCGTGACCGATCACCATCAGTTGCAGCGGGAACGGCCGCGCTGCGCGGCGCTTGTCAACCCTCACCAGGAAGGCTGTCCCTATCCCTTCAAGGAGCTGTCCGCGGCGGGGGTGGTATTCAAGCTGATCTGTGCGCTGGATGAGTACCTGGGCGAGCGCAAGTACTGGGATCGCGAAGGGCTTTGCTACATTTCGCCCAATTACTACCTGGACCTGGTGGCCCTGGCCACCGTGGCCGACATGACGCCGCTGCTGGGGGAAAACCGCACGCTGGTCAAACTGGGCCTGGACCTGCTGAACAGCCGGCCCCGGCCCGGCTTGAGCGGACTGATCAAGGAATGCAACATCCGGGGAAAAGTCGCGCCAAGCACGATCAGCTTCAAGCTGGCGCCCAGAATCAACGCCTTGGGGCGGATCGGAGACCCCGGCCTGGCTGTGAAGCTGATGCTTAGCCATTCCTTTACCGAGGCGCGCAAACTGGCCCGGCATCTGACGGCCGTGAACAAGGAGCGCAGGGCCATTGAGCAGGAGGTTTTTGCCCAGGCCCTGCGGCAAGTGGAGCAATTGCAAAGCGCCCCGGCTTACGTGATTGTGGGAGAGGACTGGCATCCGGGAGTGATGGGCTCCATCGCCTCGCGCATTGCCTACCAGACCCATCGCCCGACCATCGCGTTGACCCGGCATCCGGACTCGCGGCTGGTGGGATCCGCCAGAAGCTGGCACCACTATAACATCCTGGAGGCCCTGCAATCCTGCGCGGGACGCCTGATCCGCTTTGGCGGGCATCCCAGCGCGGCGGGACTTTCCCTGAGCGAGGAAAATCTGGAAGCCTTCACGCGCGAATTTTATTTGGCGGTGGAGAGCGGCGGCGCATCCGCCCCTGCATCCGCCGGAAACGACCTGGAGATTGACACCTGGGTCACGCCGGACATGCTGAACGAGCGATTCTTTGACGAGGTAGCCTGGCTATCCCCCTTTGGCCACCGCAACCCGGAACCCGTGCTGGCCCTGCCCGGGATGACTATCGACCAACCCGCGGTATTCAACAACCGTCATCTGAAATTCAACGTGCGCTTCCCCAACGGGCGGGAACTGGAGGCCAAGGCCTGGGACCATCTGGACTGGCACCTGGACCAATCCCAGCGCTACGACTTGGCCTTCGTGCCGCATATTTATCACAGCCCGGACGGCCCCAAGTCCCAATTGAAAGTTGTGGACATGATGCACCACGGTTAGCATTTCCTGCCCTCCAAGAGAATCGCAAGTTCCGCCGTTCCGTAGCGCGGGAAATGACGAAACCCGCCCTAGTTCCCGCCACGCATGGGGCGCGCGCGGTTAGCGTCCACGGCGTCTTATGCGCCTCTTGCCTTTGGATTTATTGCGGGTCTTGGGATTTTCCCACTCCAGCAGGGCATCGAAGACCCCGGCCAGGGCCCGGTCCTGCTTGGCTTGCAGTTTGAGATAGTGTTGATCCGAATCGTTGATGAGGAAGGAGAACACCACCACATCTTTTTTCAGGGTCAGATAGCCGCTCAGATTCTGCACGCCCGCAAGCGTCCCTGATTTGGCGCGAATCTGGCCCCGCATGTGCTTGGGATAATTCCGGTAGCGCAGGGTGCCGTCCCAGCCGGCCAGGCTGAGGGAACTGAGGTACTCCGCGCGGAAGTCCTGGCGCCGCAGCACCCGGTTCAGCATATGCACCAGGAAGGAAGCGCTGAGCCTGGTATCGCGGCTCAGACCCGAGCCATCGGCCATTTCCACCTTGCCCTTGAACTTGGGAAGTTCCTCGAACAATGCCGCACGGAGCACTTTCAGGCCGTCCGCGCCGGTGACCCCCTTGGTCTTCCTGGTCATGCCCATGGTGCGCACCATCACTTCCGCCGCCAGGTTGTTGCTCTCCTTGTTCACATCCACCAGCAACTCCCGCAAGGGCGCGGAATAATGGGTGTGGATGCGCTTGCTGGGCATGCCGCCGGCGGGCAGGCGGCGCCGTGGCATATCTCCCTCGATGCCAATCCTGTGCAGGCTGCTGCGCAAATGATGATAGAAATTCACAACTGGATCGTTGACGGCCGTGGAGACCCTGTAGGTATTACTCTTGGCGGGCAGTTTTCCCCGGAAGGTGAATAACGCGCCCTCGCCATTCCAGCTCTGCAGCACCCGCACCACCGCCCGTTTTACCGGGGAAGACTTGAGGCGGGAGGTCACTTTCAGGAAATCCGCCTGGATCTCTGGAATAACTTCAATGCCGTTCCCGTTCTTCCCGGCGGTGATGACAAAACTGGCGGTGTTTTTCTCCACGATGAAGGGACTCACCGGTGCAAACCAGGCCTGCCCGCCCAGGGCGGAGCCCCAAGCGGCTGGAAATTTGACGTGATCGAACAGACTGGCGTCAAAATACAGCCCTCCCTCTATGCGCCGCAGATTCTTGGTTTTCAGTTTGAGGGCAATGCGCTCCAACGTACGCAGGGTCAAAGTGGGGTCCCCCCCGCCCTTCACCAACAACCCTTGACGGGACCGGCCGCCTGCGTCATCTTGTTCCGTCACCCGGTAAAATACGGTTTTCCAGCGGTAGTTGGGGCCGAGCACCCGCAGACTGGCATAGGCCGTGACCAGCTTGGCATTGGATGCCGCGATCATGGGCTGTTGCTCCCGCAGCCGGTACAGGAAGCGCCCGCGCCGTGTGGAGAACAACATCAGCGCGGTGTTCTCGGAGTCCAGTCCGGTTCGCTCCAGCAGGCGGTCGATTTTCTTGTGCAGTTTTGCAAAGGATTTCGTTTTGGGTGTGTGGGCCCATGCGGCCGGCCCTCCGCACAGCAGCACGGCAAACACCAGCGGCAGCGCCACCGCGCGGACGGCGGCAGGCCCCATGACTGAAGCCATGAGCGACGATGCCATCAACGCCCTGCCTTTGAATTCCACGTTGTTCTTTCCGATTTCCGGAAACCCGGTGGGCTTCAATCACTTTGCCGCGGCCGAGGCCCTGCTGCGGGGCAATCCCGCCTGGGAGCAGGTGGTATTCATCCTCTCAAACGGCCTGCATCCTGATCCCACCAAACCCCCCGCGGAGGCCTCCCCGGAGCAGCGCATGGCCCTTGCGCAACGGGCCATCGCCGAAATCGCGGACGCCGAACGTTCCCATTTGGCGCGGCTGGCTGAGCGCTCCGGGGAAACGTTGCGTATTTCGCCCGCCTGCCTGTACCTGTCAACGAGCGAGTTTGGCCTGACCCGGGCCGTGCGCACGGCAGAGACGGTGCAGACCTTGTGGGAAGCGCATTCCGGGCCGGACAATAAAATCAACTGGTACGCGGGATCGGATCTGATCGCCCGCATGGCCGATCCGATCATCTTTTCCGGTGAGGATCTGGCCGCCCTTTCACGCCAATGCCATTATGCCATCCTGGAGAGGGAAGGCTACCCCCTGGACGGCGCTTTGCATGTTCTGGCCGCGGAAAGGGGATGCAATCTCGATTATCAGGCCTCGCGGGCCGCGGAGCTGCCGCAATGGCTGACACCGTTCCTGGCCCTTTCTTCCACCCTGATCCGCCGGGCCGCAGAGGCGGGCGACCCCCTTGGGGCCATGCTCCCCGATGGGGCCGCGCAACTGATCGCCGATCAAGGGCTGTACCGGCAAGGACGGCCCGTGGCGGAACTGATGACCCCCCAGGGGGACGCCCTGGGTGCGCGCACGGCCTGGCAGATGGAATTGGACAGGCTCACCCGCGACCTGGATGGGGAGGCGGCGGCCATGGCCGGCCACTTGGCCGCGAACCACGAGCAGGGCCGTCCGCACACCATCTCGCTGGTGGAAGCCACGGTGGGAGGCCTGCTCACCCAGGCTTTCGCGGGGCGATCCGGCGCCTCGCGCTATTTCCGCCAATCCCGCTTCGCCTACGACGAGAGGGCCAAACAGTCGCTGCTCGACGCCGATATCAAGAACTTCTCCGCCGTATCCGGCGAGATGGTCACCGCGCTGGCCAAGGGGATGCGGGAGCAGGCCGGTACCGAATTCGCTTTCGCGGAAAGCGGCATGGCCGGGCCTCCGGATGGCCGCCGCCGCAGCTTCAAGAACGGTTGTTGCCATATGGCCCTGGTCACGCCCAAGAGCGTGCACACGGAAGTGCTGCAGCTCAATCCTTTCCTGACCCGCCGGGAGCATCAGCTTTCCTTCACGGTGCATGCCCTGCGCTGCATACGCGGCTGGCTGGAGGCCGACGGGTATTGATGCAGCGCGGAATGCGGTTGCAAGCAGCCGCGAATTTTCCTATAGCAGCTTTATTCACCACCAACCGGCGGAGGCGGCACGCCGGCAAACCCATCAATCACCGATCGAGGAGGATTCCATGCCCACCCTGGCGGCGAACGGAATCAACATTTACTACGAGGATACGGGCAGCGGCATTCCAATTTTGTTTCTGCACGAGTTTGCCGGAGACCACCGCAGCTGGGAGACACAGGTCAGGTATTTTTCCCGCCGCTACCGCTGCATCGTCTATGCGGCGCGGGGCTTTCCGCCTTCCGACGTGCCGCAGGACGTTTCCGCATACAGCCAGGATATTGCCGTAGACGATGCCAAAGGCGTCCTGGACGCGCTCAATATCGACAAGGCCCACATCTGCGGGCTCTCCATGGGCGGTTACGCCTCCGTGCTGTTTGGCGTGAAATATCCCGAGCGGGCGCTCTCCCTTATCATCGGCGGCTGCGGCTACGGCAGCAGCTCCAAGGCGAGCAATTGGTACGGCGAACTGGATGAAATCGCGAAGGCATTTATCGAGGAGGGCATGCAGGCCAAGGCGGACCAATACGCCATCGGCCCCACCCGCGTGCAGCTGCAAAACAAGGATCCGCGGGGCTGGGAGGAATTTCGCGCGCAGTTCATGAGCCATTCCGCCCTGGGCGCGGCCAATACCTTCCTGGGCGTACAGAAGCACCGTCCCAACCTGCTCAAAATGGAAAAAGAACTCAGCGCCGTGCAGGTGCCCTCCCTGATCATACTGGGGGATGAGGACGTCCCCGCCATGGAGGCCAGCCTGTTCATGAAGCAGGTGATGCCCTGCGCCGCCCTGGAGGTACTGCCAAATTCCGGCCACGCCATCAACCTGGAGGAGCCGGATCGCTTCAACCGCTCGCTGCTGGAGTTTTTCAGCGCCGTGGACGGTGGCCGCTGGATGCCGCGCGACCCGCGCAGCAAGGGGGAAACCCTGATCAAGCCCATTAAGGGCTAGCCCCGGTTGCGGACAGGTTGGCGGCGCCTGCATCCGTCCCAGCCTGCCACGCAATCCACCCAGGGAAACGAAAAACGTGCCCAGCAAACGCAGATCTCCCTCCGCGGGCTCCCCCCGGAGCAAGGATGAAATGCTCTACGGCATCAACTCCGTAGCCGGGGCCATGCAGGCCCGCCGCCGCAGGCTGGCGCGGCTCTATCTGAAGGCCGGACGGCCTTCCTCGAGATTGTCCGGCCTGCGCACGCAAGCAGAGGAACTGGGCCTTACCGTGACGGAATTGAGTTCGGGAGAGTTGGAAGTGCTTTGCGGCTCACCGGGACATCAGGGCGCGGTGCTGGCTTGTGGCGCCCTGCCCGTACGGTTGGAGGCGGAATGCCTGCGGCTGGCCGGAAGGGGCCTGCCCCTGCTGCTGGTGCTGGACGAGGTGCAGGATCCCCAGAACTTCGGGGCGGCCCTGCGCTGCTGCGCGGTGTTCGGTATTGATGGCATGGTGCTGCCTCGCCACCACGCCTCCCCGCTCAGCCCCGCCGCTTCCAAGGCCTCCGCCGGCTATCTGGAGTCCTTCCCCGTGTACTCCGTGGCCAATCTGGCCCGCTTCCTGGAAAATTGCCGCAAATCCGGGTTCTGGGTGGCGGGAACTTCCGCCCAGGGGGATACGCCCCTGCACACCTTCACGCGGGAGCAGCCGCTGGTGGTGGTGATGGGCAACGAGGCGCGGGGGCTGCGCCCTCTGGTGAGCAGGCAGTGCGACTTTCAAATCGCCATCCCCACGCCGGGACAAGGCAGCCTGAATGTAGCCGCGGCGGCCGCCGTGCTGCTGTATCAGCTCACCCTGCCCCGCTGAGAAGCCGGGGACAGGGTGCTTGCGCAACACCGCCGCTTCAGGCACGGTTTTCGTTAAACAAAGCCAATGCGAGGGATTCGCAGCCGCCTCCCCGCCGGCCACGGCACGGGGTGGACAAATTGGCTGCGCCAAACCGTGAGGAACGAGGAAAATGGCCAAAAACAACGCGGTCTATGCCCAGTCCGGCGGAGTCACTTCCGTCATCAACGCCAGTGCCTATGGGGTGATCAGCGCCTCCCGGGAGGCGGAATTCATCGACGAGATTTACGCCGGCTATGACGGCATCAACGGGGTGTTGGAGGAAAAGCTGATCGATCTGGGCAAGGAGCCGCGCGAGAATATCGAGGCTTTGCGCTACACGCCGGCAGGCGCCATGGGCTCCGCCCGAAAAAAACTGAAGGACCTGGAGAAAAACAAGGAGGAGTTCGAGCGCATCATCGAAGTGCTGGCGGCCCACGAAATCCACTATTTTTTCTATAATGGCGGCAACGACTCCATGGACACGGTGGCCAAGCTGAACCGCTTCGCCGAGATTCACGGCTATCCGTTGCAGGTGCTGGGCGTCCCCAAAACCATCGACAATGACCTGCCCATCACCGACAACTCTCCCGGCTTCGGCTCCGTGGCCAAATA
>JAPUIH010000329.1 GCA_027297205.1 SAR324 cluster bacterium
TCGCGCGGTCCTCGTTGACCCGCGCATCGTTGAGCGCATCGCTGGTCGCCACTTGCAGCGCCGTTGTGGGAGCAGCCTGGTATTGCGCAAAGGAGGCATCCGCCCGGTCCAGATCGTCCTGGGAGTCGTTGAAGGATTTGAGGCCGTAGGCCAGCGTAACCACACTGAGCAGGAGAAATGTCACTCCTGCGCCTGAATGATCCTTGGAAGCCTCCTCCTCCAGCAGCATCATCTGTCCCCAGGCTGAACCACCGCCCGTCAGCAGAAAGAGCAGCAGCATTATGCAAACAGCACGCATTGCCCGGTCACCACGATTCGAGTAAAATTCAAGGTCATGCGGGCTCGGGGCCGGATTTGTCCTCCGCGATGAATTTCGGGGAACTCTGCCTACCGCGCCTTTCCTCGTTACTTCGGCAGTTTGTGCGATTTTGGCTGGAGTGTCAAAGGCCAGCCGCCCGTATTTTCCGGACAGAACATGCCCAGATTGAATCAGATTCACGCCGCCATTCTGGATAAGATTCCCGCTACTCCGGGGGTCTACCTGCACAAGGACGCAGCGGGGCGCGTGCTGTACGTGGGCAAGGCCAAGAGC
Source organism: SAR324 cluster bacterium (assembly GCA_027297205.1). Taxonomy (GTDB): domain Bacteria; phylum SAR324; class SAR324; order SAR324; family JACQKK01; genus JAPUIH01. The sequence continues at coordinate 593 of JAPUIH010000329.1, forward strand.
CTGCGCAACCGGGTGCGCTCCTATTTTCAGCCCTCGAGCGATCATCCGCCGCATATCGCGGCGATGATGCGGCAGGTGGCGGACGTGGACGTGTTCCAGACTCACACCGAGGCCGAAGCCCTGATCCTGGAAGCGAACCTGATCAAGAAACATCTGCCGCGTTACAACATCAATTTGAAAGACGACAAATCCTACCCCTTCTTCAAGCTCACCGTGGGCGAAATGTATCCGCGCCTCTACCTGGTGCGGGAAAAGCTGGAGAAGAACGCGGAGTATTACGGACCCTATGCCTCCATGAAAGACGCCAGGGAGACCCTGGATCTGATCCGCCGGCACTATAAGCTCCGCACAAGTAAAATGAAGCTGGACGGCAGCAAGACCTACCGCCCCTGCATCAACTTCCAGCTTCGCAAATGCATCGCCCCCTGCCGGGGCACCGTGCAGGTGGAGGCGTACCGGCAAAACGTGAACAAGGTGCGGTTGTTTTTTCAGGGACGCGGCAAAGAGCTGTTGGCGCGGCTGGACAGCGAAATGAAGGAGCACGCCCAGGCCCGGCGCTATGAGGAGGCGGCCCGGGTGCGGGACGCCATTCACGCCACCCAGCGCACTCTGCAAAAACAGCAGGTGGTGGTGCCCGACCTGAAGGCCGACCAGGACGTGTTCGGCCTGTATCGGGAATCCCACTTCGCCGGCGTGCAGATTCTTTTTATCCGCCACGGGCGGCTGATCGGCTCGGACTTCATCAGTTGGGAACGCACCGAGGGCATGGCAGACGAGGAGATCATCCGGAGCCTGCTGCGCAGCATGTACACACGGCCGTCCGCCCTGCTGCCCAAAGATGCGCTCATTCCCTGCGGCTACGAGGATCGCGAAATTATGGAGAGCTTCCTAAGCCGGGAAAAGGGAAGCCGGGTGCGGATCACCACCCCCAGCAGGGGCCCCAAGCGAAAACTGATCGACATGGCACGGGACAACGCCCGGCTGGCCCTGAAGGAGCGCATGAGCCGCTATGTGGACGACGAGACCGTGCTGGAAGATGCGCGCCGCAGTCTGCACCTGACGCGCCTCCCACGGCGGGTGGAGGCCTTTGACATTTCCAACATCGCCGGTACGCACACCGCCGCATCCATGGTGGTGTGGGAAAACAACCAGCCGGTACGGCAGGACTACCGCAAGTTCAAAATCCGCTCGGTGCGGGGGCCGGACGATTTTCTCGCCATGTATGAGGTGCTCATGCGGCGCTACCGCCGGGCCGTGTCCGGCGAGCAGCCCCTGCCCGACTTGATACTCATTGACGGCGGCAAGGGTCAGGTCAACATTGCCCAGCAGGTGCTGGAAGCATTGGGCATCTCCCAAACCCAGGTGGATCTGATCGGATTGGCCAAAGGCCGCGCTGAAAAACGCCGGGGACCACGCATGGAGCGGTTGGAAGACATCGAATACGTGGTCAAGGCCCATATCAAGAACGAACTGCGCCTGCGGAAGAATTCCGCCGCCCTACACTTCCTGCAGCGCATCCGGGACGAGTCCCATCGCTTCGCCATCAGCTACCACCGCAACCTGAGGCGGCGCCAGACCATCCGTACTGAGCTGGAGGCAATTCCCGGCCTGGGCAGCAGGCGCGCCCAAGCCCTGTTGCGGCATTTCGGCAGCTTGAAGAGAATACAGGAGGCGGAGTTGGAAGAATTGCAGGCCATGCCCGGCCTGCCGCGCAAGCTGGCCGGAGTTATACACGAGGCCTATCACCTGGCCCTGGCGGAGGACGACGGCGCACCCGCGCCCCTCACGGCGTGAGGCCCCCGGGGGCCGGCCATGGGCACCCTATTCTTCTTCCTCTTCCTGCTCCTCGGCCTCGTCTTTCTTCTTCTTGCGGGGACGGGCCAGCCAGGACACCACGATGCTTATCTCGTAAAGCACGATCATCGGACCGGCCAGCAGCACTTGGGTCGCAACGTCCGGAGGGGTCAGAATGGCGGCGGCAATAAAAATTATCACAATCGCGTAGCGGCGTGAGCGGGCCAGCCAGCCCGCCGTGATCACGCCCATGCGTGTCAACAGCAGGCTGATCAGGGGCAATTCAAATACCAGCCCGAACACAAACATCACCCGTACGGTAAAGCTCAGATAATCCCCAATGCGCAGGGAAGGCACCAGGGTTTTGTCGAAATTGACCAGAAACTCGATGGCGATGGGAAACACAAAAAAATAGAAGAACACCGCCCCACCCACGAACAGCGGATAAGAGCACAACAAGAATGGCCAAACGACGTGCTTTTCCCGCTTGTACATCCCAGGGCGCACGAACAGCCATATTTGTGAAAGAGTGAGCGGAAAGGTCAAAAATAGTGCGGTAAAGAAGGAGGCCTTAACATGGGTGAAAAAAGGATCGGTGAGGGTGTCGAACTGGAGATTTTCCACGTGCGGCACCACGGGTGCGCTGATCACTGTAATGATATGCTGGCTGAATCCCCAGCAGGCCACAAACACCACGAAGATGCCACCCATGGCGATCATGAGGCGCTTGCGCAATTCCTCCAGATGCGCGGTAAGAGGCAGCTTGGGATCGTTGATTTGCTCTTGGCTGTTCAC
>JAPUIH010000033.1 GCA_027297205.1 SAR324 cluster bacterium
GCTATCTCACAGACGCCACCGCGCTATCTCTCGGGCGCTACCGCGCAATGCAACCCCCTGGGGCGCACCGCCTGCCCATGACCGCTCGCAACCAGCCAAAGGCAAAAACGGACCGTTACCGGGCGCGCGGGGTCTCCTCGCGCAAGGAGGACGTGCATGCCGCGATCGCCACATCCGGCGCCGGTCTTTACCCGACAGCCTTCTGCAAGATCATCCCGGATTATCTGGGCGGGGACCCGAATTATTGCCTGACCATGCACGCCGACGGCGCCGGCAGCAAGTCCGCCCTGGCTTATCTGTGGTACCGGGAAACCGGCGATGCCAGCGTGTTCCGGGGCATCGCCCAGGACGCCCTGGTGATGAACGTGGACGACCTGCTCTGCGTGGGGGCCCTGGGGCCCTTCCTGGTCTCCAACACCATCGGCAGGAACAAGCGCCTGGTGCCGGGAGAGGTGCTGCGGGAAATCATCGCCGGATTCGAGGATCAGGCGGCGCAATTCGAACAGTGGGGCATGGAACTCGTGCTGACAGGAGGCGAGACCGCGGACGTGGGCGACCTGGTGCGCACGGTGATTCTGGACTCCACCGTAGCCGTTCGCCTGCGGCGGGAGCAGGTCATCGCCAACAAACGGGTCAAGGCGGGGGATGTGATCATCGGGCTGGCCTCGGACGGGCAGTCCACCTGGGAGACCCGCCACAATAGCGGCATGGGCAGCAACGGCCTCACCTCGGCGCGCCATGATCTGCTCAAGGCCGAGTACGGTGAGCGTTATCCGGAAACCGTGGAGCCGGGCATGCCCGCCGATTTGCGCTACAGTGGACCCTTCTCCCTGGACGATCCCCTGCCCGGCACGCCGCTAAGCGTGGGGGAAGCCCTGCTCTCCCCCACGCGCAGCCATGCGCCGCTCATCAAGGCCCTGCTGGAATCCCACCGGGAACTGGTCTCGGCCCTTGTGCACTGCACCGGGGGCGGTCAAAGCAAGAACCTGGGCGTGGGCCAGGGCATTCACTACGTGAAGGACAATCCCTTTCCGCCGCCGCCCCTGTTCGCGGAGATTCAACGGGTGAGCGGGAGTTCCTGGGGTGAGCTTTACGGGGTATTGAACATGGGCCACCGCATGGAAGTGATCGGAGACGCGAAGTTACTGCCCGTACTGGAGGCGCTGGGCGAAACCTGGGGCATTGCCGTGCGGCAGGTGGGGCACTGCGAGGCGCACCCCGATGCACCCCGCAACCGGGTGACCGTGCACACGCCGGCGGGACCCGAGACCTACCACCCCACCTAAGCCTGCTCAGCAACCTCAGGGATTGATCACCGCCACCGCTTCAATTTCGATCAGCGCATCCTCATCCACAAAGCCGCTCACTTCCACCATGGTGGAGGCGGGCAGGTTGTCCTTGTCGAAATATTGCAGGCGCACATCGTGGATATCCCGGAAATGGCTCATGTCCGTGATGTACACCGTGACGCGCACGACGTCGGAAAAGGTGGCGCCGGCCTGGTCCAGCACTTTCTTGATATTTTCCAGCACCTGCCTGGTCTGGGCCTTGATATCTCCCTTGCCCACCAGTTCGCTGTCCACTTTGGCCAACTGCCCGGATACGAACAGCATCTCCCCGCCACTCACCTTCACACCGTTGGAAAAGGCCACGGAGCCTGAAAAATTGCCGCTCTTGGCGATGGGGCCTGCCAGATCATAGGTCGTCTTTGCCATACTTTCCTCCTAAACCGTTGCGGAAGCGGGGCCCGTCCCCGGCTTCCAGGGCATACCCGCGTATTGCGGCCAGCATTGCCGGAAAAATTTCTTAGTCTGGTGCGCGATAGTACACCAATTTTGTTTGTAATATCATGAGCTATTGCCGCTGGAGCGGATAGGGCCGGCCCAAACACCGATGACACGGGAGTTATTGCCATCTCAATGGGGGCGGCGCCCGCGGCGCGGAAACCTCTTTGGGATCAGGCTGCGCACGGTGGACCGGCAGGGCGCCCGGCTGGAGAGCCGGGGTTGAAACCGCGGCAATTTTGCGCGCGTTTTACCGACCCACAGATAAATTGACATGCCCCGCTAATTTGGATAGGGAAGGGGGCGTTTATTTCCAGGCTCCGGGCCAGGACAGGCCAGCCGGACGCCCTGGGCGCCAGAACAACGTGGATTGGTGGCAGCGTATGAAATCTCTGGAATGGATTGTCCATTGGATTGATGTTGCGAACGAGCGCATCGGGCGCGCGATGGGCTGGCTGTTGTTCGCCTTGGTGATGCTGGTGTCCGTGGACGTGGCATCGCGCTATTTTTTCAATACCGGTGCGGTCTGGATTCAGGAGTCCGAGTGGTGGCTGTTCTCCATTATATTCCTGATGGGCGCCGGCTACACCTTTCTACATGATGGCCACGTGCGGGTGGACATCATTTATTCCCGGCTGTCGCAGAAGGGGAAGAATTACGTCGATTTGAGCTGTGCGTTCATCTTCCTGTTTCCCATGTGCGTGCTGATTATTATCACTTCCTATACATTCATCGCGGCATCCTGGGAAGTGGGGGAGTACTCGCCCGATCCCGGCGGTCTGCCCATGTATTACCTGCTGAAGGGAATTATTCCCCTTGGATTTACCCTGCTCGCTTTGCAGGGAGCAGCGGGGGTCTACAAAATTTTGCGGCGCATCAAGGAGGAGCAAGAGGCGCAAGGGGAGGAGGAGCGGCCGTAATGTACGTCTTCATGGATTATCTGCCGGCCTGGATGTTCGTGGTATTGTTCGGGCTGCTGCTGATCGGCTACCCTGTCGCCTTCACCATCGGGGCCCTGGCCATCCTGTTCGGTTGGATCGGCTTCGGACTAT
>JAPUIH010000330.1 GCA_027297205.1 SAR324 cluster bacterium
ACGCGCGCGGAAACTCAACCGAATCGCAACTCGCTGCGTCCCCGGATCCCTCCTGGTAGCGAGCCTGCACGAGAAGCAGCAGGCCGAGCACGGACACGAGCAGGAACCCCACGAGGAGCGACATCCGCTTGCGCGGCCCGGCGGCTCGTGACGCGGTCATCCCTCCAATGTAGAGCCCCAGGTAGGGCTTGACCGAATCCCGGGCCCGGCCCAGATCGTCGTCCAGGGCCACGATCACACGGGCGGAGAGATCGAAGCTGGTGAAGTCCTTTCCGCCGCCAGCCCTGGCAAATCCTTCCTGCAACGGATTCTCCCAGATTTTCACCTGATCCGGGGAGAAAAACGAGGTCAGCAGACCGTCTGCGATTTCTCCGGTGAGGGCCACGTTTTTTGGCCCGATTGCAGCCAGGTAAATGGGTAGGTCCGATCGCCCGTGAAGGATGCTCTTGAGGGGCTTGCCCAGCCCTGTGGCATCATCTCCGCGATAGGGCACCTGATAGTGGGCCCCCTCATGCTCCAGGGGAGCCTCCCGCGCAAAAACCTTGCGCACGATGGATACGTACTCGCGGGTCTTGCCCAGGGGCTTGCCATAGGCCTGCCCATGCCAGCCCTCCGCCACCTGCGGTCCCGAAAGACCCAAGCCCAGTATGAATCGGCCCCCGGACAGGTGATCCAGGGTCATGGCCGTCATGGCCGGAGAGCGTCCCGGCATCTGCATGATGGCCGTACCCAGCTTGACCTTTTTCGTGTGGGCCCCGATCCAGGTGATGGTGGAAACCGCGTCGGAGCCATAGGCTTCCGAGGTCCAGATGGAATGAAATCCGAGGGATTCCGCCTCGCGAATCAATTCCAGATCCAGGTTGACCTGCGCGCCGGAATACCGGACGTGCAATCCCAACTCCATTTTCAATGCTCCTCTTGCATTCGGTGCAGGCCAAGACCCGGTGCAAAAACCGGCGTGGGTTCGGCCTGTATCGTGACGAAAGTAAACGCCCGGAATATTTGGGGCCCACGCTCCCCAAGATGCCTGGCTTCTGCGGCTTTCAAGGGCCGGTATTTTTGGAACTGTATGCCCTTGGCGGAGCCGAGTCTCTCAACTGTCGGAGGACGGCGCCCCTCGCAGTCAAAACTCGACGCCGGAGGCAACAAATCACACGCCATCTAGAGCACCAGCTCGGCCATCGTGCGCACGGTTTCAATCGTCGCGCCGCTGATGTTTATGGCGCTGATGGGCGTGGCCTTCCAGAGCGAAAGCCGCTCGGCGATCCGCTCTTTGGGGCCGCAAAGCGCCACTTCATCGACCAACGCATCAGGCACCGCGGCGATCGCCTCATCCCTCCTGCCGGAAAGATAGAGTTCCTGCAGAGTATCGGCGACTTCCTCGTAGCCGTAGCGCCGCGCCAAGTCGTTGTAAAAATTTCTGCCCTTGGCGCCCATGCCGCCGATATAAAGCGCCAGGGAGGGCTTTACCCTGTCCCGGCAGGCATCGACATCGTCACCCAGCACCACCTGCACACTGGGGCAGACCTGGAAACTGTCATATCCCTTTCCGCCCCCAGCTTTGGCGAACCCTTCCTGCACGGCTGCATCGAAAATGGAAAACCTTTCCGGGGAGAAAAAGATGGGCAGGATGCCGTCGGCGATCTCCCCCGTCAGCGCGACGTTCTTCGGGCCAATGGCGGCGATGTAGATCGGAAGGTCCTTGCGCCCGTGGATGATGCTCTTGAGCGGCTTGCCCAGCCCCGTGGCGTCTTCGCCCTTGTAGGGTATCTGGTAGTAGCGCCCCTCGTGTTGCAAGGGCGCTTCCCGGGCGAGAATCTGCCGAATAATGGAAACGTATTCGCGGGTTTTGCCCAGGGGCTTGCCGAACGCCACCCCGTGCCAGCCTTCCGCCACTTGTGGGCCGGATACACCCAGGCCCAGCATGGCCCGGCCCCCGGAAAGGTGGTCCAGCGTGATGATCGTCATGGCGGTGTTGGAGGGCGTGCGGGCGGGAATCTGCATGATGGCCGTGCCCAGCCGAACGTTCTTCGTCACCGCACCGATCCAGGCCAGAGGCACAACGGCATCCGAGCCGTAGGCCTCCGAGGACCAAACCGCATGATATCCCAGCCGGTCCGCCTCCTGGATCATCTCCAAATCGAGAGCCACCTGGGCCCCCGAATATCCCGCCAGAATTCCCAATTTCATTTTTTTTGTCCCTCCTTGCAGGCAATTCTCCGGCAAGGCCACGGCACGTTGGCCGAATCCACCGCGGGCGGCTATAATCCACTACGTGGCGAAAATAGCCGGGCCGAGCAAACTCCCGCGAACATTGTCAAACCCCGGTGTCATGGGGAAAATCGGTCGCAGGGAGAATCGGTTACAGTCCGTATTGCATTCCGTATTGCATAGCATGGCAGGTTTCCCAAACCGCGCTGAAAAGTCAAATGGCCTCCCCACTGAAACCCTGCCCGTCTGCTCCGGGGCCGTGACGGGCCAAGGCTCCCGCACCCGCGTAGAATAATTTTGTTTTCCCCTTGGCTTTGGACAATCGAGAAACAAGGAAAGATTTTTCGAACAGCGATTTGCCCGGTCGGACGTGGGCTATGCAATCGTTCGTGGCCGCGATAGGTTGAATTTCGCTGTTGGTTGCGCGGCGGTGCCGAAGGGTGGAAACAATCAGGAATATCCATGATCGGGGAAGAGACCGTAGAGGCCGCCAGAAAGTGGTGCCAGGTGGGCGCAAACTGGATCGAAAATGGCGCCGTCAAGCTGGGGCTGAACTATCTGGACCGCGCCATCGCCGTATTCAACCAGAATGATGAACTGGCGTGGCAGACCTATGCCCGCCACGCCAAGCTGGACGGCCTGAAGCGCACCGGGTGGGAAGCCGAAGCGGAGGCGCTCGCGG
>JAPUIH010000331.1 GCA_027297205.1 SAR324 cluster bacterium
CCCAGATTTCCATGTTCGATTGCATTGACAATGATTTCAATTAGAGCCAGTGCCAGACTGCTCCGATCACTTTCCTCACATTTGCCAATGATTTGCATATTTTCCGCAAGCCGGAACGCAATGGGATTTACCAGTTCCAGATCATTGGGAAGGATATATGAGATCCCGTTCACTTCGGTCAGAAATTGTTCGGCATACTTTTCCCGTTCCCGCTTCCTGCGTTCTTCCAGGAGAATCAAATAGCGCCGCGCCTCATGCAGGATGGCCTCCTGCAACTTCGGTAATTCGTAGGGTTTACGCATGTAATTGCGCGCACCCAGCCGCAATGCCTCAATAATCTGCTCCGCACCCCCATGACCGCTCACCACGATGAAACCCAGCTCCGGGCGCATGGCGCGCGCTTCCCGGATCAACTGCAGCCCGTCCATTTCCGGCATGCGCAAGTCGGTCACCGCCACACCGATATCCGCCTCCCGCTCAAGCACCCGCAAGGCATCCACACCGTTGGCGGCCAAGTGAACGGGAAATTTTCTTGCAAAATACGCTTCGAAACTGAAACGAATGTCTTCCTCGTCATCAACAAACAATACAGGTACGGACATGGGGTTCATGGAGATTAGAGATCAGGGCCGTTACGGGCTATTGGAAAGGCTCACATGCTTCCCGGACGGTTCCGGGCGGGCCATGGAGATTATAAAATCCGGCTTGCTTTGTTCGGTAGTACGGGCAGGCGTTGTCCCAGGTTGCCCTCGCCTCGGGCCTAACCGCTTCCGATTTGCAGTCCCTAACACCCGGCTGCGCTCCGGCTGGGAGCCTGTTCCACCGGCGGCTGTTTGATGGGAATATCGATCGTAAAGCACGCGCCGCCTCCGGAAAGGTTGCTGATCAGCAGATTCCCATGATGTCCTTCCACGATGCCATGAGATACGGACAATCCCAACCCGGTACCTTGGCCCACAGCTTTGGTGGTGAAGAATGGATTGGTTACTTTATTCAGATTTTCTTCCGGAATGCCTGGCCCGTTGTCACAAACACTGAGTTGCAGCCTGCCATCCAGACAGCGGCCACGAATTGTAATTACGGGTTTTGCTATGCCTTCCACTGCGTGCCTGGCATTGCTCAGCAGATTCAAGATCACCTGTTCCACGCGGGGCCCGTCAATCTCCACCACGGGCAGGCCATCGGCAATATCCCAGTTTACGTGAATATTCTGGCCAGCCAACAGGGTATCCAGGAAGGTACGGAAAATCTCCCTCACAAAAGGCTCAATTTCCGTCGGCTGCATGTCGATTTCCTCCTGCCGGCCGAAAGCACGCAGGTGGTCAATTATTCGGGAGAGGCGGTCGATATTGCGCTTGAAGCGCTGCCTGAATTCAGCCAGCCTGTGCTCCAGATCGGCGATACTGCCCGATTCGAGATGATCGAATATGGTGGTGATGAAATTATTGATCGCCGTGACAGGCTGCCGCAGTTCATGGGCCATCCCTGTCGCCAGTTCCCCGATGGCGGCCATCTTGCGGGATTGAATGATCTGCTCCTGAGTCTGCTGCAATGCGAGATAGGCCTCGTACATTTGATTGTGGTAAACCGCCGTCTCCAAATGCCGCCCCAGGCGAACATTGGCGTCGGTCGCGAACTGCCGCGCGGCATAGCTGGGTGGTTCGGAGAAGAACGTCAGCGCTGCACCAAAGCCGGAGATGCCATCCACCCAAATTTCCCCTGCCGAAAAGGGCAGATGGCCAGAGAGCTCCACCAGGGCGGGTTCCAGCGGCTCCCCTTGCAGCAGGGAATAAGTAAATCCGCTGGCGGCGGCCTCTGCGAGAACACCCTGGTTAAGATTCCCCATCTCGCCGCCCTCCAGCCGCCCCAACAGCCGGGCAAGGTCATCACCCGGAAACCCGCATTGCCCGATTACGGCCAAACTCCTGGAATTTTTGCGGCGCAGCAGCAGCGCCGCATTTCCCGTCACATATTTGGTAATCATATCCAGCAATTCCCTGGTAATCGGACATTGCTGTGGCGACTCGGATGTGAGGGGAATCCCTTCCGAGGCCATCTCACTGATGGGCACCGAGGCAATCCGCAACAGAATCTCCCGCTCATATTTCTGCCGAGAGAAACTTTCCTTCTGATGCAGATTGAGCACCCACAGGGATTGCGCATTCGGCAACCCGGCCACGGGAAGCGCCTTGATCGATACCCCGCCGGCAATCGTACCGTTCGGCTGGCGCAGCCTGACCGCCCTGCTTTCCTGACACCCGTGCAGCCAGTCCAGAAAATTAAGCGGCGGCTCGACCAGCAGATTGAGAAAGTTATCCTCCACGCCGCCGCTGATCAGTACCGGCAATAGGAACTGCGCACCCTGCGAAGCCGTCATAATTCCGCCGTCCTCCCCCACGACTATTACAGGGAAATCCAGGTTCTTGAATGACGACAGCAGAAGGCTGGTATCAGATCGTGTATCCGTCGTTTCTTTATCGTCAGCCAATGTCATCCATTCCGGGAAGTACCCTGCCACGCCTCATCAGCGGCTTGAGGCCAGCGCGCCCGTTTGTCCTGGGCCCGCCTACTACATTAATACGACCTGTCACTAAAAAGGCTCCACTATGCAAAAAACTATTTCCGAAAGTATACCCGCCGCTACCTTTCTCCATCCCCGCACGCGGCGCGGCACCGGGCTGGAAGCAGCACCTCCCAACCTGTTGCCCGTACCTCTGCAATGGGTGCGCTGTATCTTTTGCCCCTCCGGCGATCTGTGCTAGGAATAGGGAGTTCCGCCATGCCTTCCGGCTTCCGTTCGGGATACCCGCCGGGCAATTGGAACAATCGCCATCCGCATTTCGCCGCGGCCTAAATAGACGCACGATGCAAGGCCAAGCAAGGATTTAACGCGCAAGGCGACACAATTACGCTGGAGGAACCGGATTGCTTACCCGCCTGGCGATATCCAATCTGGCCACAATTGAATCAATTACCATTGCCTTCGGCGAGGGCTACACCGTCCTCACCGGAGAAACGGGCGCTGGGAAATCAATTCTCATCGACGCCATCCAGTTCGTACTGGGCGCCAAAGCCACAAAACATCAAATTCGCTCCGGTGCGGCCAACACGACGGTGGAAGCGGTATTCGACCTGAACGCCTCCCAGGAAGCGCGGCGGCTGCTATCGGAGTTGGAAATTCCGGCGGACGGCGAGCTGGTGCTGCGCAGAAACCTGCAAGCCAGCGGACGCAGCCGCGCGGTGGCCAACGAATGCAGCATCAGTCAGGGCAAGCTGGAAGAATTGGGCAGCAATCTGGTGAACGTTCACGGCCAGCACGACAGCCAGTTGCTGCTGAATCCGGAAAAGCACATCGACTATCTTGACGCATTCGGGCAGCTCGAGCCCTTGCGCACGCAAGTGGCCGATTGCCACCGCCAATTTACGCAAAAGCTCCGCGAAAAGAAGGAGTTGCACAAACTGGCGGAACAGCGGAAGCAACGCCACCGGGAACTGATGGAAGGGATTGACGAGCTGAAATCGGCGCGGCTCGTACCGGGAGAGGAGGCTGCGCTGCGCCAGGAGCACACCCTGCTCGCCAACTGCGAACAATTGGCGCTGCTGACGGGATCGGTGAGTGAGGGTCTTTACGAAGGCGACGAGGCCGTGTTGCCCCGGCTTTCCGCCCTGGTATCTCCCTTGAAGGAAGCCGCCGCGATCGATACTTCCCTGAAACCCCTGCTGGAGCAGATGGACCCGTTGCGCTTTCAGTTGGAGGACCTCTACCGCAGCCTGAACAGTTACGCCTCGGGGCTGGAGGACGATCCTGGACGGCTGGATCACGTCAATACCCGGCTGGCGCAGTTGGAACGGATCAAGCGCCTCTATGGTGGCAGCGAAGAAGCAGCGCTGGCCACCCTGAAGCAGCACGAGCGCGAACTGGAAGAGCTAAACACTGGAGAGGTGCAACGGGAGGAACTCAACAAGCAAATCAACCAGTTGGCCAAGCGCTTGCATGAACTGGCAACGGAACTCTCCAAAAAGCGCCGGAGGGCGGCGGACCGATTTGACCGCCTGATCGTGGAACAGCTGAGAGAACTGGGCATGACCAAGGCGGTATTTCAAACCCAGATTGAGCCGCTGGAAAACCAGCAGGCCGGCACCCCCCTGTACTCTTCCCAGGGCATGGACAAGGTGGAATTCCGGCTCAGCACCAATCCGGGCCAGAACCTGCGCCCATTCTCAAAAATCGCCTCGGGCGGTGAATTGAGCCGCACCATGCTGGCCCTGAAAACAATCCTCGCAGAGTCGGACCCCACACTCACACTGATCTTCGATGAGGTGGATGCGGGCATCAGCGGCGCGCTTGCGGAGCGGGTGGGGTATAAACTGCGGGCATTGGGCGAAACCCATCAGGTGTTATGCGTAACCCACCTTCCACAAATCGCTGCTCTGAGCGCGAACCATGTGCTGGTCAGCAAGGAAATGCAGCAGCACCAGACCTATACGCGCGTCACACCTCTTTCGGAAAAGGAGAAGGTACAGGAGGTGGCCCGGCTGCTCAGCGGCATTGACGTGAGCGACCACTCCCTGGCCTCGGCCGAGGAGATGGTGAACAGAGGCCGTCAGGCGCAGTTGTAACAGGAACAGGGAATGTTCAAGTTTAGCCTCCAGACCGTCCTCGACGTGAGGGAACGGTTGGAAAAAATAAAATACAAAGAATTCAGCGGCCTGCTTTTCGAGCGGCAGCGCATGGATGGAGAAATTCAGGCGCGCAATGCGCAGATTTCCAGCGCCGCTGAAAAACTCGATCTGGTCCGGCGGAACAGCATAACCGCCGCGCCCTTGCAACTGTACACCCAGTTCAGGCAGCGCCTGCAGTCGGAAATCGGACTGATTGCCGAGCAACTGCGTGAAGAGGAACAGGCCCTGGAGGAAAAACGCAAGGAATTGGTAGAGGCACGGCGGGCTCACCGCGCGCTGGAAATCCTCAAGGAAAAGGAACGCGCACGCTACGCGCAGGCATTGGCTCGGCAAGAACGTGCCATCATGGACGAAATCGCCGCCAACAATTACCTCCATCAAAAGTAGGGACGCACCCCTGCTGACAGGGATACGATGCTGAAATTACAGAAGTTAATCGTTCCGATAACAATTATTTTGATCGTTTTATTCGTCTCCGCGCCCGCGCGGCCCGGATATAGCATGTCCCAGATTAAATCCTGGGTAAACAAGGTGTGGCCAGGAACCTTCCCGGAATTGGAAGCCGGAAAGGAAGCACCATCCGAAGCATCCAAAGTTCAGAAATCAAGCCAGGAGGCACTGACCGATACGGAACGGCAAATTCTACTCAGTCTCAACGAACGGAAACGGCAGTTGGACCAGCGGGATTTACTGCTCAACCAGCGGGAAGAACAGTTAAGGGCGCTTCGTGACAATATTCAACATCAAGTAACGGAATTGAAACGGCTTCAGGAAAAGATTGAAGCCAGCATGGAAGCGAAGAAAGCGCAGGATGCGGAAAACCTGAAGAAGGTTGTCGGTTTGTACAACGGAATGGATCCGAAAAAATCCGCCGAAAAATTTCAAGAACTTGAACCAAAGGTGGCGGTTCAGATCCTGTTGGCCATGAATCAGCGCAAGGCGGCCCAGCTATTGGAAGCATTGCCGCCGGATGTTGCGAAACGCATTACGGAAGCAATCGTGAGCAAGGCTCCCAAGCAGAACTGAGAATGGCCAATTAATTAGCAGACTGGCGATCCTTTTTTGCAGTTCGAAAGGGATTTCGTGATCGCTGGAGTTTTAAACCAGGCAGGGCTCAAGGAAGACCGTCTGGCGCAATCAATCCTTCCTCAGCATCAGGTGGGCTTTGACGATGTTCTAAGCACCACCGGACGGCCGGGGACTTCGGCACCTTCCCTGACAGGAACGATCGGAAAGACTGGACCGGATCCACGGCTGCGGGATAATTTCCTGCTCGATCCGGACCAGGAAGACCTCGTTCACCGGGAAGACCATGCCGCGACAGACAGGGAAACTCAGCAACTGCTGAACAAGGCCAGCCCCTCCGCACATCCCGTCCAGACAGCACCGGAACCCGCTCCCCCGCCGCCAACCGGGAAGGCCGCTCAAAGCGATATGCCTTCCAAGGCGTTGCAACGCCGCGACGGTGAGGAACAATCCCAGGGGAGAGAAAGGGTGCAGCCGAGCCATATCGGCCGGCCCGGGCTGGTGGCCCAAGCTGGCATGGCGGCCTATAGGCTGTCTGCCCATGGGCAGGAGGAAAGCCTCCTTGCGGAAACGGCGGGCGCCATACCATTGGGCGACAAACTGCTGGAGGCCGATGAATCCGTGGGAAAGGGCGCGGACAGGTTGGACAAATCAGCGCTGTTCGCCAAGCCGCCGGCCGAGCAGGCGGACGCAACCAAGGCGGACAAGCCCCTCAACGCCCTCGATATACTCAATCTATCCAGAAAAGCCACTGCCCAGACACCACAACTCGACGAGTTAATGCCTGGAGATGCGGAACTGGAGACAGCCCACACCCGCACCGAACTGCTGACCAGACTCGGCCAGCCGATCCCGTCCCGTGGCCAGGCCGAAGCGGCCGCCGCGGCAGCGCTGCTGCAAGGGAACGGCAGAGGAACGGGCCAGGGGGCAGGCGGGCAGGAAAATCGGAGCACGGCCAACAGCGTGCTCAAACCGGCTGCGGAAAGACCCCCCATTGCGGGTTTGAATCCGCCGCTGGACGGCTCCCAAGCCGCCAGGATGCTAGCCAAGACACCGGCAGAGGTGCGAGGGCGGCAAATCATGAACCGCGTGGCCCAACAGGCCAAATGGATGATTCGCAACAACCGGCAGGAAGTCACCTTCAAGCTGCAGCCCGAAAATCTGGGCGAAGTTAAGCTGAAAGTGACGCAAACTGATGGCTACCTGAGAGTGGAGATGACGGTGGACAATCCCGCCGTGAAACGCATGGTCGAATCCCAGATGGATGACCTGCATCGCCTTCTTCAGGAAGAACAGCTCGCCTCCGGGAATTTCGAATTCAACGTAGACGTGAGGCAGGGAGGGGATTCGCGGGATTCCGAGTCCTTCACGCTCACGCCTCCGGCCACTGCTCCTGGCGGGGCGGACGGCAATCCGGAAGCACCAAAACAGTACTCCCATGTGGACCGGCTGCAGCCCGTTTGGGGCGAGTCCGGCTCGGGCGTATACGCCTAGGGACAATCGATAGGAGGCCCATCACGTGACCGAAGTCAGTCAATCCCAAGCAGCCATCAGGCAGGCCAGCACCTCCCTTACCAACGCCACCACCCGGCGCGAGCCGGGCAAGGACACTCTGGGCAAGGAGGATTTTTTGAATCTGCTGATGACGCAAGTGACCCATCAGAATCCGCTTAATCCGATGGATTCCCAGGGCATGATGGACCAGTTAACGGCGATGGGCTCCCTCGAACAACTGATAAACTTGAATAAACGGATGGATGAGTTTAATGCCACCCAGGGCCAGATCGTGAGAACGACCGCCTATTCCTTCCTGGACAAGGACATCACCATCAATGGCGGCAGGGCCGCGGTGACGGACGGTGCGAGCACCGGCCTACAGTTCACGCTGCCCCGCGAAGCGGCCAGTGTGAATGTCTTTATCACGGACAATGACGGCGGCACCGTACGGAAGATTAACCTGGGCCAGATGGCTGGCGGCAGCCACGTCGTCCCTTGGGACGCCAGGGATGACGATAGCGATCCGGTTGCGAGCGGCAGTTACAGCTACAATGTGACCGCCCAATCCGGAGACAACCAGTCCATTCCGGTCGAATTGTTCATGCGCGGTAAAGTATCCGGCGTGAAATTCATTGATGGGCGGCCGGTCGTTCTGATGAACGGCCAGACAGTGCAGCCCAAGGACATACTCGAAATTTCCAACAGGTCCGAGCGTCTCTTTTCCGGGCGCGAGCCTCGGCCCCTAATGGAAGAATTGCAACCCAAGGCCGCGCTGGCCTCCAAACCGGAATAACCAAACCGGCGCAGCCTAGATACCCCGCCATGGATGGCCTCCGCCCTCGGCATACGGCACAGGTAGTGCCGCAACCGGCAGGGCGGCCCGCGCAAACCCGCAATCAAAGTTCGATTCCGGCGGCGCGGAAAGCGCAATGTTCGATTACCCGCCCCTGGGCAAGATACGCCGCGGGCGCTGACGTACACTGATTCGATTCGAGGTTGATTTATGGTTGGACTAAGGACCGGCGCGACGGGATTGAGCTCATATGGCGAGGCAATGACCGTAGTCGGCAGCAATATCGCCAATGTCAATACCGTCGGCTACAAAGGCAACCGGGTAAATTTTCAGGACCTGCTAGCCACCAGTGTGCGGGGATCACGGGATAAGGTGGGAAAGGGCGTGCGCATCAGTTCGGTGCAGGCCGACTTTGCTCCCGGCAGCATGGAAAGTTCGAGCCGCACGCTCGATATGGCCCTGGAAGGTGACGGATTCTTCACCTTGCGGGACAAGAGCAACCGCTTGTTCTATACGCGGGCTGGGAATTTCGAACTTGACGACAAGGGATTTCTGGTCACGGTGAACGGCATCAATGTGCTGATGCGGGATATCGACGAGAATACCGGTGAAGTGACGGGCTTGGCCAAGCCGGTACAGCTGGTTGGGGTCAACGATCCGCCCAAGGCCACCGGGGACGGCACAAACGGAACGGGGATCCGCATTGCGGCAAACCTGAACTCAGACGCTTCGGTGCCTGAAGTGCAGTTCGACCCGACCAACGTGCAAGCCGAAATGTACAACAACTCCACCGCCGTCACGGTCACCGATGAGCGTGGTGGCGAGCACGTGGTAAACGTGGTGTTCCGAAAACTGGCCGACACCCCCGCTCAGGTGGACCCCGTCACCGGAGCGCCCATTCCGGGCACCGGCTCCAAGAATCAGTGGCAGTGGTATTTTGTGGTAAATGCCTCGGAAGTCGGCGGAGAGCCCAATCGGCTGATCGCCGTCAGTGGCGGGTTCCTAAAGTTCGACGAGAACGGGCGCCTGCTGGAAACCACCAACGGCGAATTTACCACCCCTGGAGCCGCTCAGATAGGTCCAGCCGGGCAAATCATACCGCCCGGACCGCCGGTGCTGGTGGAAAGGGCCGTGGACGGCAACGTCGGTGTGCCACAAGTCACGCTGTTCTTTACGGAGAATCCCCAGACAATCGGCATCAACCTGGGCACGGGCTCCGACCCCACGGACCCGACCGACGAGCGCACGGGTCTGGAAGGGGTGACCGCCTTTGCATCGGAATTCAACATTCTGAAACTGGAGGCCGACGGCAGCAAGCCGGGTCAATTGGAAAATTTCGAGATCGATGACGACGGTGTCGTGACCGGATTTTTCAACAACGGCAACATGCGGCAGTTGCATAGGCTGTTTGTAACCCGCTTTGTCAACAATCCGGGATTGTTGCGCGCGGGCGACAACCGCTTCTCGGAAACGCGGCAGTCTGGAAAGGCCATCACGGGCAACCCCAATGAGGGCCAGTTCGGCGCGGTCAAATCCAGAAACCTGGAGAAGTCCAACGTCGACCTGTCAACCGAATTTGTGCGGATGATTGAGACGCAGCGGGCATTCCAGGCCAACGCCAAGGTGATTACCACCGGTGATGAAATGCTCGCCGATCTGGTCAACATGAAGCGCTAGGCGGCATAATCTTCTCTTAATTGGGGCGGGTATCATCCCCCAGGAGCATGCCACCCGGCATTCTCCACGGCACCCGCCCCTCCTCCAACCATGTGAAGCCGGCGGGATCGCTCCGCCGGTTTTTTTTTGTCCGCCACGGGCAATGCTGCTTAACCCGCCGATTGGGATCGGGCCCATTCCCGTACCACTTCCCGGTCATCGAAGGGGTGCAGGGTGCCGGAAATTTCCTGGTACGCCTCATGCCCTTTCCCGGCAATCAGCACCACGTCACCTTCCCCCGCCCTGTGCAAAGCCCTCCGGATGGCCTCCCCCCGCTCCACGATCTGCTCGGCTTTGACGCCGCTCGCATGCAGCCCCGCCGCGATCTGGGAAATGATGGTCTGTGGATTTTCCCCGCGCGGATTGTCGCTGGTGATTATCACCCTGTCCGCCAGCCGGCCAGCCGCCTCCCCCATCATGGGGCGCTTGGCCGCGTCGCGTTCACCACCGCAACCGAACACCACATCCACCCGACCGGCGGCAAACTGGCGTGCGGTCATTAACGCATTTTCCAGCGCGTCGGGAGTGTGGGCATAATCCACCACCACCGTAAACGGACGGCCGCAGGGTACCTGCTCGAAGCGGCCCGCTACGCCCCGGCAGGCACTCACCGCGGTAGCCAGGGCGCTGAAGTCCTCCCCGGTGGCCAGCAGCAACCCCAAGGCCGTCAAAAGATTAGACAGGTTGAAACGCCCCAGCAAAGAGGTCTCGAAAGCCGCCTGCTGTTCCCCAAAGCGCAGCAGTCCGCGGCTGCCCCCGGCGCTGGATTCCACGTTTTCCACCCTCAGCGAGGCGTTTCGGGCCAGGGAATGGGTCAGTACCGGCATTTCCGGGCGCTCCTTCCGCAAACGATCCGCCAACTGCAGTCCCACCGGATCGTCCAGATTTATGACGGCCTGGGAGGTGTCGTACTCAAGGAAGAGGCGCTGCTTCGCGGCCGTGTAGGCCGCAATGGATCCGTGAAAATCCAGATGATCCTGGGTGAGATTGGTAAACGCAGCAGCATTGAAGACCAGATTGCGCGTGCGCTCCAGGGTGATTCCGATGGAGGTAGTTTCCATGGCCACCCGCCCAATTCCCTCGCTTAGACAGCGCCGCAGAAATGTGTTGATCACCGGAGCTTCCGGAGTAGTGCGCTCGCTGCCCACCTTGCCCGCTCCCATGAACAGCCCCAGGCTGCCGATCACGCCACAACGCTTGCCCAAGGCCTCATAAAGCTGGGCGGTGAAGTGGGTGACGGTGGTCTTGCCGTTGGTCCCGGTCACCCCAAGCAGGGTCAACTGCTCCGATGGATTCTCGAAAAGCAGCACGGAAAGGTCCGCCAGCGCCGCACGGCCCGCGGAAAGCAGGAACAGGCCCGCCAGGCCCTCTCGCGGACGGCCCCGCAGTTGTTCGAATTTGGCCTTGTCCGAGACAAACAATACCGGCGCTCCGGCCGCAAGGGCCGGTTCAATATACGCATGACCGTCCACCCGCAGTCCCTTCAGCGCGTAGAACGCCGTCCCCGGCCGCACCGCAGTGGAGTCGCAGGCCAGTTCCCGCAAATCGCAATCTGGCTCCAGCACCCGCGATGCGATGATCAGGGGGCTTTGCGCAAGGGTTTTCAGCCGCATGGACAAATTCGGTTTGACAAGATCAGGCCGGATTTTTACAGTAATTATAGCGCCTGAGTGCGCCAATTCTTGGGGCGTAGCCAAGCGGTAAGGCAGCGGGTTTTGATCCCGTCATTCCCAGGTTCGATCCCTGGCGCCCCAGCTTCTCACTGAAAAACGGCATTCCCCCGGCGGACTCCCGGTGTTCCGCCCGCCCATCATTCCCTCAGGGCACCTCGCGGCGGATGGTTTCCCCCGAAATGCGGAAGAACATTGACTCCTTGACCGCCTCGCCGGTTTCCAGAAATGAGGTCAGCCCCGTTACTCCTGAATAGGGCTCCATGCTTGTCAGGGCGCGAGCCAAGACTTTCCTGTTTCGGCTCACCCTTTCCCGCAGCAGTTTGGCGAGTATGTTCAGTGTATCGTAGGCAAACGCCGTATAGTAACTTGGCTCGCGGTAGTTGGCGCGGTGTCCGAACATTACCCGGTGCCGCCGCCGGAAAGCGCGCAGCCCGCCCACCATACTTTTGCGGTCGTAGGCATCAACAAACACCGCCCCTTCCAGCTTGTCCGCCCCGGCCACGATCACCTCGTCGCTGTTCCAAAAGCGGCTGCCCAACAGCAATACCCGCTCCGCGTCCACCGTCACTGGGTAGGGGGCAATCAGCCGCAGGTCCTGCCCGCCCGCGGGGCCAATGGGAATGTAGATGGCGTCGAAGTCCACTATGGGATCGGGCTTGCTGTCGTCCACCGCTTCCTGCAGCGCGATATCGATCGCATCCTGGGGCCGGTCCAACCCAGTGAACCGCTCGAATATTTCCTTCAAACCAACCTCTTCGCGTGCTCGGCGGCCTCGGGCCGGCCGGTAGGACTCCACACCCACCACCCGCCCGCCCCGGCGGGTCACTTCATCCCAGAACAGCCCACTGATGTGCTCCCCATACCCACCGGAGGGATAGAGAATCACAAACCGGCGTGCGTCCCGGTAGTCCATGGCGTAACTGACGATATCGCGCACCTCCTCCTCCTGGCTCTTGGAGTGGCGGAACACGTTGCGCGCTCCCAGAGGAATCTCCATCGTCAGGGAGAAGGATATGATCGGCACCTCCAGCGCCTCCGCCCGCTCCGCGGCCGCGGCCGATTCACGGCGCGCGATGGGGCCGATAATCGCGATCACGTGCTCTTCCCGCACCAACTCCTCCACCAATTCCGCCGCCCGCGCCGGATTGTTGCCCGTGTCCCGAATGATCAACTCGAAATTCGGCGTGAGCGGCTTGGGGGGTCCCGCAGCGGTCTCCTGGAGCGGCTGAAAGTCCAGAGCCAATCGCTTGGCCAGGGAAGCGCCGTAGCCCTTCCGAGGCTCGCGGCCTGCAAGCAACGCCAAGCGCAAACCATCCAGGGCCTGGGAGGCCAGCGCGCGCAGAGAGGAACTGGAACTGCCCAGGGGCAGCAACACGCCAATCGCTCCGGACGCGGTTAGGATACGGGAGGTAATCTCGGCGCGGATGGCGTGCACGGATTTGATTTGGGAAGGTGTGGTGGCCAAGCCCTCGTTGGTAATTCTATTAATCTCCAACAGCGCGGCCGCAATTTCTCCTCTGTTGACCATCACCCGCACCTGCAGGAAGAGCCGCTTTTCCTCCAGCCACTCCACATCGTCATGGGTCTGAAGAAACTCCTCCAACGATTCCTGATCCACCACCTGCTCCAGCAGCGCTTCCACCTCCTGCGGGGTGGATTCCTGAAGGGTGGAGCCGGAGTTTTGCTCTGCAAGGAGGAAGCCCGCCGCCGCCAGATAGTCGTCCCGCCGTGCCGTGCGTTCGGCCTTCATAATAAGATAGCGGGACTGCATCCATGCCGGAAGTTCTTCGAGCGCATCCTCATCGAAGAAGAACGACTCCTCAAGGCGCTTCCCCTGCAAGTACAATGCATGGTTCAGATAAAAATAGGCCAACGGAAAGGAATCATCGTCGGGAAACTCTTCGGTAAACCGGCGCGCCACCGTCTCCTGTGCCTCCGGGGCCGCATATCCCTCCCCGGAGCGCAGCAGGTAAATAAGCAGCTTCCTTTTCAACTCCGACACGTCTTCGCCCCGGGCGCGGGCTTTCTCCAGTTCCGGCTCCAGACGCGCGGCCAAAAGGAGATACGCCTCATGGCCCAACCCCTCATCCACCATATCCAGCAACTCGGACAGCTCCGGCTCGGGGGCCATTGCGCTGGGCGCACCCTCGCTGGTCTCTTCCCAGGCTGCGGGATCGCCGGGCACGGTTTCCAGGGAGGCATCGGGGATTTCCTGGTCTTCCCAGGGAACAGCCTGTTCCAGCACCCATCCGGAAGGAGGGACACTGAGCAGGCTTTGCGCGACGGGTTCAGCAGGGGGAATGAACAACAACCATAGGCCGGCTATCCCTACCCGTAAAATTCCGATCGATTTCATTTTCCGTCAAGCACCGTAATTTCGGCCTTTTCCTTCAAGCCGGTAATAAACTTGTGCAACCGTTTTGTGTGCAGCCTACTCCACACTTGGTCATAAAAGCGTTTCCGGGTCAGCGTGTTCATGTTTTCGCAGTCCACCTGCAACTTCTTGCGCTCCCCGAATACTTTGATGAGATGGTACCCGAATTTCGTAATCACGGGCTGGCTGAGTTCGCCGATTTGCAGTGCAAAGGCCGCATCCTCGAAGGGTTTCACGAACTGACCCTTTGCGATAAATCCTAGCCGTCCATTGTTGGACTTGGCTTGGGGGTCTTCCGACCGGGCCTTGGCCACTGCCTCAAATTCCGCGCCGCTTTCCAGTTCCACGCGAAGCGCGGCGATGCGCTCCTTTACTTCCGGCGAATCCCCCCGCAACAGAATATGCCCAATGTCCAGCTCCCGTCCGCCCTCCAGTTCTTCCCGGCATGCCGACCGAACCAGTTTATCCTCCACGTAGAGCCGTGATGTAACCTCGCGCCGCACAACTCTTTTTTTCAGCAAGTCCTTGAGGACAAATTCCCGCAAGTCCTTGTCGGAATAGGTGGCCGTGATACGCGGGTCCCGCCGGACGATGGAGTCGACGCGGCTCTCGATTTCCTTGTCGGTCACCATGATGCCGATTAATTCCGCATGGGTCTCCAGCAACAGGGATTCCACGATATTATCGACGATTTCCTTCTCCAGGTTCGCGAGTTTCTGCCGCAGTTCTTCGCCTTTCAGGCGCTGGCGGTACTCCCGTTCCTGGATTTGCCGAGTAACTGCCAGTTCGCGCAGGGTCACGACCTTGTCATTGACGATAATGTAGGCGCGGTCGATCAGCCTGCGCTCAGCGGCCATGGCGGTCAGGCCGAGCAGCAACAGTGCGGCCAGCACCACACCCATCCCTGAAAGGCGGTTGATCATTGGATACCTTTAGGCATATCGCCTTCCATCTGGGCGGCGAGCAGTTCCTGGCGCTTGTTTCGTAGGCGGGTAAGCGGAAACCGGTGCCAGGAAGGATTCGCATCGAACTGCTGGACAATGGTTTGCTTGAACAAGCGGCCATCCAACAAATAGTTGATGGTACGCGGAAAGGCGAAGGGTTCACCCTCCCCTTCCCTGAACAGCAGAAAATCCCCGAACTCAATTGTCAATGCAAGCGGGCGCACTCCGCCCTCGATCAGTGTGTTGATGCGCACCGGCAGATGCCGGATACGATCCACCCACATTGATTTGCCCGGAGCTTCGAACAAGCGGTAGTAAACCCTCCCCTTGGAGGCCCGCACAAAGTCGACCGATGCGGGCTGCAATCCCCAGCGGTCCAGTCCTTCCTGCCAATCGGTCTTGGTTTCTCCCACGAATGGCAGGTAAGGCAGCAGCACATCCAACTGCGAGAAGAACCGTTCTTCATGAAGATTGAACGAGAAAGGCTGCACCGCCTCGTTGATATAGAAATGCAGCAATTCACCGTCCGTGGAAAATGTCTCCACGGCGAGAAAGCTGTTGCGCACCCAATAGGTCATCTGCCAAAACGTCCGTTCTTCCCGCGGCACCAGGGGCTCTTCATCCGGCCCCACGCCCGGCACCCGCAGCGCAATGGTCTGCCCGGCGGAATCGCTGGCGCTCTCCGCGCGTCCCGTGGGATCAAATACCACGGAGCGGGTGCGGATGATTGCACGGGTGGTGAGCGTGCTCTTGCTCAGTATACGCTTGACCATCTCCTCCAGCGGAGGCTCGTAGGCCCGCGCGGCGGGAGCCGCCGCAACCAGCAGCAAGGGCCCCAGCAACAGATGGATCAGAAGGTTGCGCATCGAATAGGTTCTTCCAGGTATGATGCAGGATCGCCAATAGGTGCAGCGCGCCACTTCGGCGGCGCCAGCAGGAGTTGACCTATTTTGCCGTGCTTCATGCGCCGAGGCAACCGCGCCTTGCAGCGGGGGTTCGGCGATGGCGCCGGCCCCGCCACTGGCCACGGTTCTGGAGCCGGACAGCAGCGGCTGGTTGTTAATATTCGCTCCGCCCTGCACAATAATCTACCGGCACCGTCCAGATTTCCGATTCCGGGGCGCTTGGCCCGATGCAAAATACCAGGGCAACAATGAGCCAACCCATCAAAGTAGGCACCCGCGGCAGCGAGTTGGCCATGTGCCAGACCCACGAAATCATCGCTTTGATGAAGGAACATCATCCCGCGCTGGAATTCGAGATCGTGGAAATCACCACTCATGGGGATCGCTTCCAGGAAGTTCCAATCGCCCAGATGGAAGAACATATTGACCGTGGCATTTTCAATTCGGCACTCGAGGAGGCAATTCTTTCCGGGCATGTGGACTTCGCTACCTGTTCCTTCAAGGACGTGGAATCCGACCTGCCAAGTGGCATCGAGGCGGTTTCGGTTGGCCGGCGCGTGGACGTGCGCGACGTACTGGTGACTCGCCATGAATGCGGCCTGCGGGAACTGCGGCCGGGCGCCGTGCTGGCGACCAGCAGCCCCCGGCGCACCAGCCAGCTGCAAGCTTTTCGTCCGGATTTACGCTTCCACCCCCTGCGCGGCAATATTACTACCAGGGTGGACACGGCCGCCGCGCAATTCGATGGGATAATCGTGGCCGCGGCAGGGGTGCTGCGGCTGGGGTTGGATGCAAAAATCAGCGAGTGGATCGGAACGGATGTCCTGCTGCCCGCCGCGGCGCAAGCGGCCATGGGTTGTGAATACCGCAGCGGACGGGACGACATCGCAGGACTCATCGCCTCCATTCAGGACGGCGATACGGAACTGTGCGTGCGTGCGGAGAAGCAATTGCTGACCAACCTCAGCGGAGGCTGTTTCGCGCCCATCGGCGTGCTGGCGAAAATGGAGGGCGGGCAATTTGCTATCCATTGCAGGATCGTGTCCCTGGACGGGCGGCAAAAAGCCGAGGCGGAATCCCATGGAAATGCCCAAGATTCCGATGCGGTGGTGACCGAACTCGCGGACAATCTGCGTGGCCAAGGCGGGCCGGAGATCATCCACGCCACCCGTGCCGCCTTGCTGCAGAACTAAGCAGGGCGCGCCTGACCGGCTCAGCCTTGCTCGGTTTCCAGAAACTCCTCGCGGGCCTTGGGAAACACATCGGGCCGCACCACCACGTAGGCCACTTCCCCAAATGCAGGACTGGCCGCGATATCCTTGAGGTTGCCCGGCGAAATATTTGCCAGCCCCACGGGCTTTTTCAGTTTCTTGGCCTGTTGCAGGCCTATTTGCAAAAGTTCCAGCACCGCCGGATGCTTTTCGCTATAAAATTCCCGCGCCAGGGGATTGTTGCGGTCAATGCCCAAGGCCAACTGCGCCAGATCGCCTACATCGAATAGGAAACCGTCGAAGTCCTCGCCAAAGGCTTCCAGAGTCAGCACCTGGGCCGGAGTGCGTACGAGCAGATGGTATTCCAGACCATTTTCTCCGCGCTTGAGACCGCTTCCGGCCAGCAGATCGATGATATTGCCGGCCTCACGGGGCGTCTGGGCACCCGGCACCACAATTGCCAGGTTGGTCAAGCCCATCTCCCCATGCACCCGCGCCAGGGCCTTCAGTTCGAGTTGGAAGGCCTCCTCATAATCCAGGTCCATGTAGCGCACCGCTCCGCGCACCCCCATGAAGGGGTTGTCGCCGTCAAATACGAATTCCTTTCCGCCGATCAACCTGTCCAAGTCCTTGCTGCTGCCGTCAGAAAGCAGCACCCGTGCGGGTTTGGGGTAGGAGGAGGCGGCAATGATGGCAATGCACTGGGCCAGCCGCGTCACAAAGTATTCGGCTTTGTCCGCATAGCCCCGGCTCACCTCGTCGATCTGCCCGGCCAGGGCCTCGTTGCTCCCCTCCTTCCACTTTGCATACGCCAGGGCCGCCAGGGGATGCACCTTCACCTCGTTGCGCATCAACTCGTCGACCCGCGCCAATCCTACGCCCGCATTGGGATAGCGGGAGTCGGGAAAAGCCCGGTCGGGCACGCTCTGGTGAAACATCATACCGATGCTGGGCATCTCCAATTGATCCAGCCGAATCGTTTCCTCGCTGAAGGGCAGCCTGCCCTTGTACACGGTGCCCTTGCTGCCACCGGCACAGGAGACCGTGATCTCCTCCCCGGGTTGAATTTTCTTCGAACCGTCTCCCGTACCCACGATGCAGGGGATGCCCAGCTCACGGGAGATGATGGCAGCATGGGAGGTGCGCCCGCCGCTGTCGGTAACGATGGCCGCGGCGATTTTCATGATGGGCACCCAGTCCGGGTCCGTTATCTCGGTCACCAGGACCTCGCCCTCCTTGAAATTTTCGATATTTGCCGTGCTCAGTATCACATTGGCGGGGCCGGCCCCGATGGAATCGCCCACGGCCATGCCTTCGGAGATTACCGGCCCGGTCTTTTCCAGCACCATCCGGCGCAGCACTCCTTCCTCCCGGCGGGAGACCACGGTTTCCGGGCGAGCCTGCACAATGAACATATCGCCGCTTTCACCATCCTTGGCCCACTCCATATCCATGGGCTTGTAGTACCCCGCTTCTTCCGAATAGTGGTCTTCGATAATCGCCGCCCACTTTGCCAGTAGCAACACCTCATCGTTGTTGAGGCAAAACTGTTCACGCTCCTCCTGGGGCACCGGCACGTTCTCTGTGCCCTTGCCCTTGGAGGGATCGACGTAGATCATCTTCTGCTGCTTTTCCCCGAGGTGCGAATGAATGATCGGCTTGTACCCGGCCTTCAAGGTAGGTTTATGGACGTAGAATTCATCGGGATTGATGGCGCCCTGCACCACATTTTCCCCCAGCCCATACCCGCCGGTGATGTAGATGGCATCTTTAAAGCCGCTTTCCGTATCGATGGAGAACATCACGCCCGCGGAAGCCAGATCGCTGCGCACCATCTTTTGCACCGCGATGGAAAGCGCCACGGAAAAATGATCGTACTTCTGCTCCTGCCGGTAGGCAATGGCCCGGTCCGTAAACAGGGAGGCGAAGCAGTTTCTGGACGCTTCCAGGAGATGGCCGTGTCCGCGCACGTTCAGATAAGTATCCTGCTGCCCGGCGAAGGAAGCATCCGGCAAGTCCTCCGCGGTGGCGCTGGAACGCACGGCGGTATCCACTTCGCCACCGTACATTTTGCACAAATCGTCGTAGGCGTCCGTGATGGCCTGCTCGAGATCCTTGGGCAGAGGCGTAGCCCGCATCAGGGTGCGCACTTTTTCACCTGTCGCGGCGAGTTTCACGACGTCCCGCGCGTCCAGCCCATCAAGCAGTTCATGAATCTGGCTGTGAATGCCGGTGTTCTCCGTATAGTAAACGTAGGCATAGGCTGAAATGG
The DNA here is from genome assembly GCA_027297205.1 of SAR324 cluster bacterium. Lineage (GTDB taxonomy): Bacteria > SAR324 > SAR324 > SAR324 > JACQKK01 > JAPUIH01. The sequence continues at coordinate 19,095 of JAPUIH010000331.1, forward strand.
CGAAGCCGTCAGGCACCATCACGCCCTTGCCGGTAAGGTTGGCGAACATTTCGCCGAGCGAGGCATTCTTCCCCCCTACGAGGGGGACATCCTTGATGCCCAAATCCTTGAACCAGTGGATGAATTGCTGTTCTCCCTTTTCCGCCATAGCCGCGTCCCCCTGAAGGGTTGAGCGTGTGCAAGAATTAACAAGCCAGGGAAGCGCTCAGGAAATCCGCCCTTCTTCAGCGAGCTTGTTAATGGCCGCCTCCATTTCGTCTACGTCCTCGACATAGGGAATATCGTAGGTGTCACAAATTTTCTTGTGCACCGACCATAACTGTGAATGCACGGACGATGGGCGCGTGGAAATCAGTACGTCCTCATCCTTGCTGGTCTCGTACTCCTGGAGACCACTGACGATATTCGCAAAATGCTCCTTGAAGGGATCCTCGGCGATTTCTTCCAGGCTCTGTGCCGTCTTCGCCGCGAGCTTGAAGTAATTCTCCGCGGATTCCGCATCTTTGTTCTGAAGATCCGTTATGCCTTGCTTGATACTCTTGTTTAAACGGTTGAAAAGTTTAAGGTTTCTTATGGTAAGCAAAGAATCCGGCATGCTTCGGCTCCTTCCATTGACGATTCGGAATTTTCGGAAAGCAACTGGGTTTTGGACGAAGGCTAGTCCTAGCAACTCTGCTCTCCGGCGTCAAAGCAAAAACCCTCCGTGCCGCGGCCCAGCCCACGCATTGGCCCGAAAGGACTGCGAGGCTGTGAATAAATATTCTTCAAAATCAGCACACGTTAGGCTAAGCTATGCGCAATAGCCCGGAGCGGATCCGGCTGGCCTCGTTCATCGAATTTAAGCCAAACGCAATGACCGATAGCTACGAAGACAAAAACTCGGTACCCGTCGACCCTATCGCATTGGATGTGTTAGGGGGCGTATTTACGGTGCGCAAAGTAATCGTGGAACCGGGACAAACCAAGGAAGAAGTGGTGAAGTTCATCCACGATACGCCCACTGACCGATGGTTCGTGATCCTCGCCGAGTCGGAAGGAACGACCCAGGATGTGCTGGCCCTGATTGCCGACGACTACGATTTTCAGTTTGTCGGACTGGGTACCCTGGAAGGTGATTGAAAGCCATGAAAGGCTATGCACAGGGATTTTATCGCTGTCATTGATTTTGGCGGGCAGTACGCCCACCTGATCGCCAAGCGTGTGCGCCATCTGGGCGTATACTCCAAGGTTCTTCCGCCTACCACCGCCTATTCCTCCATACAGGACGCAAAAGGGGTCATACTTTCCGGTGGACCGGAATCGGTCTACGGAGAGCAAGCCATACCCTTTACGCCAGCCCTGCTCGATTATCCCGGACCACTGCTCGGCCTGTGTTATGGGCACCAGCTATTGTCCCACCATCTGGGAGGGGAGGTGCGGCACCTGGCCCACGGGGAATACGGAAAGACCTTGTTGCGAACCACCCCTGGAGAATCTTCGCCCCTGTTCCATGACGTGCCTCGGGATTCGGTGGTGTGGATGAGCCACGCGGATACGGTGGTCGCCCCGCCTCCAGGCTTTCGGGTCGCAGCCAGTTCCGAACTCTGCCCCGTCGCGGCGATGGTGCATGAGTCTCGCCCCGTCTTCGGCCTGCAGTTCCACCCCGAAGTGAACGACACGGAACATGGCGCCACCCTGCTGGCCAATTTCGTCAACCTGAGCGGTGCACGGCGGGGATGGACCATGGCCGAATTCGTGAAAGAGGCCGTGGCCGAGTGCAAGCGGCAGGTGGGGACGCGCAACGTGCTGATGTTTCTTTCCGGCGGGGTCGATTCCACGGTCGCCTTCGCCTTGCTGTCACGGGCGCTTAAGCGTGAGCAAATCAAGGGCCTGCTGATCGATACGGGCTTTCTTCGCAAACAGGAAGCCCAGGAGATCATGGTTCGCTACCGCGAACTGGGATTTGAGAATGTGGATTTGCTCGATGCGTCCGCCGAATTTCTGGGCGTGGTGGCGGGCCTGACCGATCCCCAGGAGAAACGCATTGCGGTAGGGGAAGCTTTCGTTAAGGTTCGTGAAGGCTACCTGACCGGGCTGCGCCTGGACCCGGAACAATGGCTGCTGGGCCAGGGCACGCTCTACCCGGACATTATCGAGTCGGGAGGAAGTGAGCATGCCGATCTGATCAAATCCCATCATAACCGGGTGGAGTCGATCCAGGAGATGATTGCCGCGGGTCATGTGGTGGAGCCCCTGCGCGACCTGTACAAGGACGAAGTGCGCCGCCTTGGCCATGAGCTTGGCCTGCCCGAAGAAATTGTACAGCGCCACCCCTTCCCCGGACCGGGGCTGTCCATCAACGTGCTGTGCGCCGAAGGCACGGAGCATTATCCGGAGATCGAAGACAACGCCGCCGCCCTGACGGAATTG
>JAPUIH010000332.1 GCA_027297205.1 SAR324 cluster bacterium
GCGCAAGGTGCGCGGCACCTTGTCCAATACCAGCAACCGCCGTTCAATAAAGCGCGTGCGTTGGTTGGGCGCTTCCGGCGGCAGCACGATAAACAATCTGTAAAGCAACTTTTCCAGCTCCCGGTCCTTGCGCCGCCGCGCATAAGCCAAAAAGAAAGGCAGCACTGCGTTTGCCATCACAATAATGATGCGGTCGTTGCCGATCAGCCGTGCATCCTGCTTCAGGGCGGGGCGCCCGAAGCCAACCATATGCCGCCAGGGTTCCATGCCAGGTGTGTCAAAACACCGTTCGAGCATCAGAAGCGCGGACTTCTTCAGGGTGGGCTGATCCCGCAGGGCATCCAGGTCATGCAGAAACCTCAGCCACCCCTTGAGCCACCCGTCCCGTCCCATTTCATACAGATGGTGGAACATGCCCACCATGCGCCGCTCCGGAGCGTTCCAGGGACGATGCACCGCAGGCCGGATCGGCTTGGGCATGGGCGCGGCGCCCAGCCCCGCCCAGTGCGCTTGCCAATCCGCGTACTCCTCCCCCGCACCCGCAAAGCGGCACTTCGCTTTTGTTTGCTCCAGCAGACCCGCGGCGCCGAACCAGCGGGAAAGCACCTCCCGGCGGGCGCGCTGATAGGGCAGCGCGAGATGCGGAGCCAGCGCATCGATGGGAAAGCGCGCGGCCAGCTCGCGGAACGCCTCCGCGTAGGGCCGGTATCCGAGGGATTGAAACACCAGTTCGAACAAGGTCTGTTCTTCGGATTTGGCCTCCCACCCCGGCAAGAGCCGTTCGGCTTTTTGCCGGGCCCGCACTTCCGCCGCATGGGAGATCACCCGCTGCATGGCATCCAGATTCCCCATGGCCGCGCGCATGCCACAGCGCCCCGGCAGGCGCTCGTACTGCTCCAGCATGCCTTCCGGGTCCTGCAGCACCTCCAGCACCCGCGGAGACAGAAATGGCAGCGCCTCCATGATGGGAATACGCCTGCCCGCTTCGGATACGGTGCTCTGGTCTTCGGCGCCGCTCAGCACCACGTGCAACACCACCTTGTCATAGCGGGCATCCTGGTGATGACGGTGCGCCCGCCAGCCCGCGGGGTCGATATGAATCTCCACGTCTCCGAAAAACTCGCTGCCGCCGATGAGCACCCGGGCCTCCATGAAATCGGGCCCGGGGCCCCTGTTGAGCCACCCCTGGAACACGACCTGCACCGCCTGCCCATCCACGGTGGCCAGTTTGCGGGAAGCCCAAAGCTGATGGGCCCAGCAGGCCTGCATGATTGCTTCCCGCTGCCCAACGAATTCCGCAATCAGCGCTTCTTTGCCCATTGCTCCCCCTTGCCAACCCTGCGCGCGGGCATCCCACCGGAGGGCAGCCACAACCCCCGTGGATGCGGGCCCAGTCTTTCCGCGCTGAGTTCACCCAGGCTGCCATCGCCCCGGCACTGCAGAACCACCTGCCGCCCCTCGCCGTCTATTCCACCGTCAGGCTGCGGTGCATCGCGCGCGGGCAGCCTGCCCGAGACTATCCTGCTGCCCCGTGCTTGCAGGAACGGGGTGGCAGCCTGGCCCGATGCCGTGTTTTGCACGGCCAGGGCCGCCAGATTAAGTTCCCGCATTCTAAATCTTATTCCGCCCTGACGCTGCAATTCCCCGTCGAATAAAAATGCCGGCGGCAACGCACAGGTGGCATGGCACCAGCGCCGCACACGGGGCGTCCACATGGGGCAGGGCCGGCCATGGGGACAGGGGTAGAGAATGGGCAATCCGCCCAACTGCTCCCGCACTGCAATCAAGTTCATATATCCCTTGCGTGTGCCGGGCTCCACGAACAGCATCAGGCCGCCCGGCGCCGCCAGCCGCCGCAGGGGCAGTATGAACCGTGCGGCTCGGCGGGTGCTCCTGCGCGGGGCCAACAGATTCAATTCGTTGAGCATCATCGCCCCACCCAGGATGGCAAAGCCCTCACCCTTGCCGGCGGCAGCGAGGTAGTTTTCCATCCTGGGTGGGGCCAGCCGGGCATAGGCTTCGATATTCCCCACCGCCATCTGCAACAGATCGCGCCCTTGATCCACCAATTCCAGCCGTAGATCCAGCCCGCCGGTGGCCACCTTCTCCCGCTCAGCGAGCAGACTGAGCAACGCCAAACTGAAGGCCCCGGTACCGCAGCCAAGATCAAGCACCCGCAAGGGCGGTGGCGCCTCTTCCTCTTTGCTGGGCTCTCCCAGGTCAAGCAGCCCCTTGCCCTCCCGCCAGGGCAAATTTCCGAGCACGTGGCGCACCCGGTAGAAATTGCGGGGCAGAAAATAAAATTGGTAGCCTGCCTGGGCGCGATGCAGCGGGTTCTCCTCATGTGCGAATACACCTTCGCCCAGGGTATAGGCTTCATGCAGACGCAACACTTCCCGGCCCGCGGCCCGCCACGCCGCCGCCGGCAACCCACCGGCAGTCTCCGCGTGGGCAAGCCCTCCGGCGGTCTTCGCGTGGGCCGCTCCGCCCCTCCCCACGTGAGCCGCGCCGCCCTTTCCCAACGGGACAAACCGGCCCCTGCCGAAGCGGAAGCGGGCCTGGAAGGCCTGCAACAGCGCCCGTTTGAGCAAGGCGCCACCAGGAAACAGGGATGGGCTGCTTTGGGCCATTGCTTCCTGCCAGAGAGTGAAATATTCGCCACGGCCGCCCCAGGGAGGAACCCCACCCCGCGGCCCAGGCCGGTGATTCAATAACCCAATTGTCCCCTTCCCGCCGTGTATGTTACGCTAGGGAAAGCAAACATACAAAATCCGGCCATTCTCGCAAATACGAAAGGCTGCACCACCCGCCCAGGCAATATAGCCGCCGCAACCAGGAGCGCGTTATGGAACAACGGATACCGGCGAAGCCGAAATCGCAATCCGGCTCGACCAGCCGGGTCAAGGAAATACTGGATTGGTACAAGGGAGAAAATGCGGGCACTCTGACCAACCTGGCGCGCATGCTTAATCACGGCACCCTCGCGGGCACCGGGAAGATGGTGATTCTTCCAGTAGATCAAGGTTTTGAGCACGGCCCAGCGCGATCCTTCGCGCCCAACGCCGACGGCTACGACCCCCATTTCCATTTTCAATTGGCCGTGGACGCCGGGTGTAACGCCTACGCCGCGCCGCTCGGTTTCCTGGAAGCAGGCGCCGCGGAATTCGCGGGCGATATTCCGCTCATTCTCAAGCTGAACAACAGCGACTCCCTGTATTCCTCCAAGGATCCCAATCCGGCGGTCACCGCAAGTGTCCAGGATGCCCTGCGGCTGGGCTGTTGCGCGATCGGCTACACCATCTATCCCGGCTCCGCGCACCGCAACGAGATGTACGAGAACCTGCGTGAGCTGACCCTGGAAGCCAAGGAGGCGGGATTGGCTGTGGTGGTATGGTCTTATCCGCGCGGCAGTGCGCTATCCAAGGAAGGCGAGACGGCCATCGACGTATGCGCCTATGCCGCGCAGATCACCGCGCAACTGGGGGCGCACATCATCAAGGTCAAGCCGCCCAGCGAGCATATCGAGCAAGACGAGGCGCGCAAAGTCTACGAGAAGGAGAAGATTCCCATTGGCACCCTGGCCGAACGGGTACGGCATGTGGTGCAAAGCGCATTCAACGGACGGCGAATCGTAATCTTTTCCGGGGGAGCCGCCAAGGGCACCGAGGAAGTGCTGGAAGAAATCCGCGGCATCCGTGATGGCGGCGCATTCGGTTCGATCATCGGCCGTAATTCCTTCCAACGGCCCAAGGACGAGGCGCTTGCTCTGCTTTCTTCAGTAATGGATATTTATTTGCAGTAGGATTTATGCGAATGCCTATTTGCAATAGCCTATATGCTATAGCCGCCGCCAGCTCCGCAAGGTAGACGCAGCAGCCGGCGCTCGCTCCATGGCCATCCAAGGGATGGTCCGACTGGGCGGGTTGCATCCCAGAAGGCCCGGCCGGCATGCGGACCCTGAATCGTCCCGGATATTAAGCCACGCGGCGGAGCGCGCACTTCCCCCATAATCCCCATTTACGGCCAACAGGAGCATATCCTTGTCATCGTTGTTCGAATTTTCCGCCGAAGTAACCCGTTGGGCCCTGACGATTTACGAGTGGATCATCATTATCGCCATTCTGGTGAGCTGGGTGAATCCCGACCCCCGCAACCCGATTGTGCAGTTTCTGAACAACATGACCTATCCGCTCTGGAACTATCTCACCCGCCGGTTGCCGGCGGGGCTGAAGTTGTTTGCGGCCTATTTTTCACTGTTGCTGGTGTGGTTCCTCAAGGTATTTCTACCCGGCACCCTGCTCACCTTGGGCGCGTGGAGTGGCGCTGCTATTGGCTTCGATGCGGTTCCCATGCGCATATTCGGTTTTTTCCTGCTCGGACTGGGAATCGTCCTGCAGAACCTGCTGTTTTTCCTGATGCTGCTGCTGCTTGTGTGGTTTTTTCTTACCCTGATTTCACCATCCGTAAACAGTCCCATCGTGCGTACCGTGTTTGTGCTGGTGGACCCATTCATCACCCCCATCCAAAAGTGGCTGCCCCGCACGAAGGTCGATTTCTCGCCCCTGGTCGCGGCGGGAATATTCCTTGTGCTGAAAATGGTGGTGGTTGCTCAATTGATCGTTTTTTCCGCGGGGCTGGCCAACTACTCAGCGGCCGGCGCCTTGAGCTGATTCAGGGCACGGAGCGGCCGCATAGACACAGGCGATGGAACCACGGGGATTGCGGAGACGGGGCGTCATCCGGGACTGATCGCCGCCGGCGGCAATCCGCGGGGCGCAAGGTTCAGACCCCGCCAGACGGGGGCCGCTCAGATTAACGGCACTTCCACGATACTGAGAAATCGCTCCTCGAAGCTGGAAGTAAGCAGACGATCGTAATCCTCTTCCCGCAGATAGAAGTAATCCACCACCTGGTTCCCAGTGGTGGTGATCAAGGACTGCTGGATTTCCACTTCATAAAGATCGAAGGCCCGCGCCACTTTGTAGAACAAAAACGGCTCGTCGGGAAGCACGATGCGCACCACCTTATAAGGCGCACTCTCGCGGGCATAGCCATTCCCCGACCGCTTGACGTAATAGCCCTTGCCATCGTCTCCCAGGAATTCCACCTTTCTGCCCCGGGCGCGGTAAGTGGTTCCCAGGGGAGGCAGCTTGAATTCACGCGGGGTGTCCCCAACGATCATATTTTCCATATCCCTTGGAGAAAGGCGGGTCTCCGCAGCCAGGGGTGAAATCTGGAAATAGTAGCAGTAGCCGAATTCGCCGCGCCCCAGCTGCACCCTGTTCACCTTTCCGGAGATGATATTGATGCGCATACGGCTGAGCATGTAAGCCACCTGACTGTGGGAGTTTTCCAGTTGCCGGGTATATATCAACAGCCCCTCGCTTTCTCCCGCGCTGCCCGCAACCACATCCGCCAGAACACGCGCGGAATCGAATTCGGCAAATTTCGTCAATTGCGCGGCCAGTTTTTGCGGCGCCGTGGCGAGCAGATAGCGATTGGGGAAACCGGAGAAAAACCAACTGAACACGCCATTTTGGCGGCGCGTCAAGCGCAGGATGGTTTCCGGGCTGAGGCTGTTGCGCAGTTGCTGCATCATTTTCTGGAGCAGTCTCTCCTGCTCGCCCCCCTCGGTCACTTCCAATACGAAGTTTTTGTGAATGCCGTCCAGTTCGGAAGCCTGCCCTTTCAGCCGCCGCCATTCCTTCACGCTGGCCTTGCGCAAGGGAGCGTACACCGCCTCGTCCATGCCCACCGCGAAGCTTCGCTGCAGCAACTGGAAGATGCGCGTTTCCGACTGCAATTCCTCCTTCTTTTGATAGAGATAGGCGTTAATGATCTCCAAGGAACGGGAGCGTTCCGGCACACCACGGGAAGCCGCCAGGATTTTGCTGATTTCCTCGAAGAGCCGGTTCAGATTGGCCACCTCCCCCCACTGAAATCCACTGGCCATGAGCACTGCCCGATTTACCAGGAACAGCAGGGTCACGTTGGCAATTTCCCGGCCGGCCACCTCGAAAAACTGCACCAGGGCATGGTCCAGGTAGGTCGCCGTGCGGCTGAGGCGCACCATGGTGTCATGATGTTCGACGAGCAGCCGTACCTGCCGCTCCAGCGTCTCATCGCGAAATCCGAGCCGGCCCAGCACCTCGGCTGCCAGAGCCGCGCTTTGCGCACTGACCGCCTTGCCTCCTGAGCGCTTCCCCAGGCCGTGCAGAAATAGGCTCCACTTCATCGCCAACACGTGTCCGGGCTCCAGCAATGCGTGGAACTCCTGATAATTGGTCTTCAGCCAAGCAAGAGCACGCTGGCCATTGGCGACGCATTCCACCAGATGGGTATGCACAGGCATGGTGAGGGACTTCGCGTCGCGCACCAGAAAGACCAGCCGGTCCAATTCGGGAATAAACCGCCCCGCCAAGGTATCCATTTTTTCCGCCAGCGGATCGCTGATTTCCAGCATGGTGGCCAGCGCGCGGTGCGCATACGGCGCGGCCATCAGTGCCGCGAACTGCCTGGCCTGCCTGTCCTGGGCCGCCTTGCCGGTTGCGGGCTTAATACGGGACACCACCGCGGACAGAATGTCCTTTAGCGAATAGGACAAATCGTAATCGGTACGGGCAATGAAGGCGAACAACTCCAGCACCGCGGCTCCCTCAGCAAGCAGTTGACGCACGCTCTTCCGTGATTTTCGGGATCTGGGCTGGAGCCGGGTGATCCGCTTATTGCCCAGATGCACCGAGACCCGCAACCCGGCGATATCGTGGGAAATCGTCTGATCCAGAATTTTGCCCAGCAGCGTATCGCAAATCCGCTCCACGTCGGCCACCAGCCGCAGGCGGGAGGTGTCCAGCACATCCAGCGAATCGAAGCGAATTCTACGGAAAAGATAGAGCCTGGCCAGCGCGTCGTTGATGCGATTGGGTTTAAATTCGCCTATGTTGACATTACTTGCGCGGGCCTCCTGGTCGTAATAACCCTGTTCGGCCATGCCAATAAAATTGCGCAGGTCATACAGCAGTTCCAGGCCCAGCAGCAGCCGGGCGGCTTCCCAGATCGAAAGCAACCCCAACCGCCGGGCCTGCTCGATCAAGTCGCAGGTCATAAAGCTCTTGGATCGATGGGTCACTCCCAAAATCCACAAAGGAACCTGGATGGTGCGCAGCCCGCCTTTGTCCTCCTTGAGATCCATCTCGGTCAGCGACGGCCGCGCCTGGGCCTCGTACTCGCCAATTTTTACTTTTAGAAACTCCTCGTAAGGCAGCGCCGTCAGGAAGTTCTCCTTGAGCACCTGCAATACGGAGGGATTTCCTAGAATGACGCGAGACTCGAATATCGCGGACGCGGTATGGATGGCCTCCGGGGTCATAAAGCGGGAAAGGTCTTCTTCCGTCTCGAAATACTGATGCGCAGACTTGGTGCCGGCGCCGTTGAGCAGCGATTCGGCGCGCACGATCAGTTCCTGATAGATGCCCACCTCTCCGGGCTTGAGCTTGCGCGTGTCCACACAGCAGCCAGAATCCAGATCGGAACTGAAGCTCATCTCCGCGCGGCCGTAGCCTCCGCGGGCGAACAGCACAAAATTCCGCGCCATCGCCTTGGGCCGCACGCGGTAGCCCCGCCAAACAGGCAGGCCCGCTTCCAACCGCGCGATCATTTCCCGGGTTCCATCGAGTTCGGCGTCCAGGCTCCGTTCAAGCTCTTCGTAGTAACGCCTTTCGCTCTCCGATACCGCTTCCCCCGGGCTGTCATCTCCACCCTCGCTTTGTCTCAACCTCAGAGTCTCGCTCTTTCCCATGTACTGGATTTTTTTGCTTTGCAGCTCCTTGTCTCCGTTGATCGCGAGCAACCTCACCAATAAGGGCAGGTCTTCCATGGCCACATCAAACGCAAAGCAGTACATCACATCCAACAGGCGGGCGTGATCGAACAAAATTTCGAATGCGTGCTTCGCCGTGAGATTGGCCTTGGCCAATGCTTTCGTGCGGCGTGAATAGAATCGGCTCAATTGCCGATGCACGGCCCTTTCCCTCTTTGACAATGCGGCAAGCAGGCGCGCCGGCGAACCTTCCTTTGCAGGATCGGGCAAAGCCGGAAGTCCGCCGCGAATCTTGTCCAGGGCGGATTCGTCCGCCCGGTAGGTGCTCCCGGCCGCTTGGTATTTGAAGGGCTGCAGTTTTTCCCTGTATTGCGCTTCGTATGAACTCATCGTCGAAGCCAGATTGATCGAAATTTTATTTGCATCACAGCGGAGCCACCACGGGGGCAACTCGGTATGGTGTAGGCGCTGATTTTTATGGGTGGAAGGAGTAATCGGGACCCAATTTCAGGCACTGGAGATTATCTGGCCGCCGCCTGTCGGTCAGCCGCTCCGCCGTTCCAAATTGTAGCGGGCCATCTTCTTGCGCAGTCCTTCGCGGCTGATGCCCAGGGTTTTGGCCGCGCGAATCTGATTGCCCCGGGTCTGTTCCAGTACCTCGGAAATCATTTCAATTTCCAGGGATTTGACCGCGTCCTTCATATTGGGGTGTTCCGGGTCGAAATTTCTCTGCCCCAGGGACCCGCTGGCCGGTGGTGCGGCCGCCATTTCCGCTGCCACAGCGCCTGGACCGCCCAGGCCCATCTCCACCACAGTACTTTTCAGGTCCACCAGGGGCCCATCGGTCAAAATCACGGCCCGTTCGATGGTGTTTTCCAATTCCCGTACGTTCCCGGGCCAGGAATAGGTCAGTACGGCCTCCAGGGACTCGTCGCTGAAGAACTTTTCACTGAGATTCATCTTTTCCACTACGTTGCCCAAGATGAACTTGGCCAGCATGGGGATGTCGTTGCCCCTGTCGCGCAGCGCGGGCAGATGGATGGGAAATACATTAAGCCGGTAAAACAGATCCTCACGGAATTTTCCATCCTGGATAGCCTGCCACAGATCGTGATTGCTGGCCGCGATTACCCGCACATCCACCTGGATTTCCCGCGATCCCCCCACCCTCATAAATGCCTGCTCTTGCAAGGTACGCAGCAGCTTGGCCTGCATTGCGATGGGCATTTCCCCGATTTCATCGAGGAAGAGCGTGCCTTGATCCGCCTGCTCGAAATAACCGATGCGCTTGGCGACGCCCGTGGCAACACCTTTCTCGATTCCGAACAACTCCGACTCAAGCAAGGACTCCGGCAGAGCCGCGCAATTGAGCGCCACAAAGCGGCGGTTGGCGCGGGCGCTCTTGCTATGGACGGCGCGGGCGATCAGTTCCTTGCCCGTACCGCTTTCGCCAGTGATGAGAACGTTGGCATTGGTCGTGGATACTTTGTCCATTGCCTTTTTCACGTCCAGAATCGGTGGACTGTCGCCCACGAATGCCGGATACGCATATTTGCCCACCAGCTGTTTCTTCAGATGCTGATTTTCCGTGGAGAGTGTCTCATGGCGCTCCACGGACTTTCGGTATTGCTGCACGTTTTCGATCGCCACACAGGCCTGGGACGCCAGCAGGGAAAGGGTTTGCTCGTCTTCATGGGTAAAGGACCCCTCCTCCTTATTCAACACCTGAAAGGCTCCGATCACCTCTCCTTCAAAGGTTTTGAGGGGAAAGCAGAGAATGTTTTTGGTGTCATAGCCGGTGAACTGGTCGATCTTCCGGTTGAAGCGCGGGTCCCCGTAGGCGTCCGGGATATTGAGCGCCTTACCGGTCGAGATAACGCTGCCCACGATGCCTTGGTTTTTTTTCAACCGAATTTCCTGTCCCTTGTTAAGCCCGGTCGCGATTTTGGACCAGATTTGGTTACTTTTTTCATCCAATAGAAACAGGGAGGCACGGTCTGCTCCGAGAATACGCACCGTCTCCGCGACGATCGTATCCAGCAACTGGTCGAAATCCCGCTCGGTGTTGAACACGTTGCCCACGTGAACCAAACTGTCCAGAATTTCGGAGCGTTTTGAGGTTTTCAACTCCGCCATAATTGCCGCTCGGCTAGTATATTCCCGAAATTACGCAGAAGATCAGCCCTTTCCAAAGAGCGCTGTCACTAATTTGGTGTACTGTGATCGCGGTAAACTGTCAACAATATGGGCAGTTATCCCAGCCAGCAATTTTCTCCCCGATTTCAGTCCAGGCCAATACGTGATAGAAAGAGTTCTATAGTTGATAAGGGATAAACGACTTTGAAGACATTTCACAGGCTGGCAATTTAAACGCATCTGGTCTCGAATTCATGAAAACAGGCTATTTCACAGACCCCATTTTTCTCCGCCACGACACGGGAGGCCATCCCGAAAATGCCGGCCGCCTGGAAGCCATTCGAGCCAAGCTGGAAAGCGAGGGGCTGCTCGCTCGTTTCGCGCAAAAAAGTTCCCGCCCCGCCACAGAGCAGGAAGTGGGACTGGTGCACACGATCGACTACATGCATCTGGTCGAGGAAGCAGCCCTCTCGGGCCAGCAGTTCCTCAACACACCGGATTGCGTAATCTCCGAAGAGACTTATAGCGCCGCCCTCCATGGCGCGGGCGCCTTTGTGGACGCGGTCACGGAGGTCGCCGCAGGACGGCTGGAAAATGCCTTTCTGGCATGCAGGCCGCCGGGACACCATGCGGAGCACCAGGAGGCGATGGGCTTTTGTTTCTTCAACAATATCGCCATAGGCGCGGCCATGCTGACCCGGGAATTGGGGGTGCAACGGGTGCTGATATTTGATTTCGATGTGCATCACGGCAACGGCACCCAGCACACTTTCGAGGATCGCAAGGACGTATTCTTCTCCAGCATTCACCAGCACCCCAGCACTTGCTATCCGGGTACGGGCTACGAGAAAGAAAAAGGGCGTGGCGACGGTCTGGGCTACACCCTCAACACCCCCATGCAGCCCTACGCCACCGACGAAGACTATTTAGAGGTATTTCACAATCTGCTCCTGCCCGCATTCCGTGAATACGACCCCGATTTTATTCTCCTTTCCGCCGGGTTCGATGCCCATCGCGACGATCCCCTGGCGCAGGTCAATCTGACGCAGACCGCGTTTGACGAGATGCTGACCGGCATGAAACAGTTGGCACTGGATTGCTGCCAAGGGAGACTGGTCAGCGTGCTGGAGGGTGGATACAACTACGAGCGGCTCTCCGAGTGCGTCGCCTCCCACGTCACCCTGCTGCAATCCGACCCGGCCTAGGATTCGGTTGGAAAACACTACCCGCACCCCTGAGGAGGGGCGACAGCCCCGTCTCGAAGGGTGCGGGGACTTGATTTAATGCCCGTGGCCTTCGAGACAGCCGCCTGCGGCGGCTTCCTCAGGCACACGGAACTGAGAATTCATTCAGAGCCTAACCCCTTTGTCGGAGACGTTTACTTGAAACCTTCCCCCCGCCGGGTGATGGCCCTCTGGCGGAACAATCCAGGCTGGCAATCCTCATTGACCGGGATTCGTCAGGCCATGGGCAGCAAGAAATCCGAATTGCCCAAGCTGCGCGCCCTACTGGAAGATTTGGTTGACCAGGGCAAGCTCACCTACGAGAAGCACCGCTTCCAGCTCACACAAAAGCCACCCGAGGCCCCAGTGGCCCCCTCGGTTCCCCGCACACGCACAGAAGAGTTTACTGGGCGCTTCGCGGCCCATCCTGACGGTTTCGGATTTGTGGAAGGGCCGGAGTTGCCGCAATCCCTGTTCATTCCACCCCGCAAGATCGGAGGCGCCCTGCACGGGGATACGGTGCGGGTGCGCCTCGTCAGGCCACGCGCGGGAGACCGGGTTTCGGGCAGCATTTCCGAAGTGCTCGAGCGGGGCCGCAAGCGCCTGCGCGGTTTTGTCCACAAGGAAAAAGGCGAAACCTGGCTGATGCCCCTCAACGAAAAACTGCCCATGGTCTTCCTAGAATCCGCCGCTGAAGGCGGCTCCCACCCTCCAGGAACTTTTGTCGAGGCGGAGTTCACTGCCTACCCTCCTGACATGCATACCGCCCCCGTGGCCCGCGCCCTGCGGGCACTGGAAAAGCCCGAAACCCCAGAGCAGATTCTGGATTATGTCCTGGCCGATTTGCAGATCGAGGTGGCGTTTTCCAAACAGACCATGCGCGAGATGTCCGCCCTGGCCAAGCAGCCGGCACACTCCGCGGGCGAGGGCCGCGAAGACTTGACGGCGCAGCCATTCGTCACCATCGACGGGGAGGATGCCCGCGACTTTGACGATGCGGTCTGCCTGGAGCGCACCGGGCAGGGTGGATACCGGCTGCTGGTGGCGATCGCCGATGTGGCCGAGTTCGTGCGTCCGGAAAGCGCGGTGGACCGCGACGCCTATGCGCGCGGCACGAGCGTCTATTTTCCAGAGCGGGTGGTGCCCATGCTGCCCGAGCTTCTCTCCAACGATCTGTGCAGCCTCAAGCCCGGATTGCCCCGCCTCACTCTGGTCTGCGAAATGGAACTGAGCGCCACCGGAGAGCGCACGGGTTACCGGCTGTACGAGGGCCTTATCCGCAGCAAGGCCCGCCTGACCTACGAGCAAGTGCAACGTTTCTTAACATCACACAGGCGCACCCACCTCAAGCAGGCCGCGCCACACGGGCCCATGCTGCGCGATATGCTGGGCCTGTCGGAACTGCTCGCCGGCAAGCGCAAGACGCGGGGCGCCCTGGCCTTTGAGTTCCCCGAGGCCAGGTTTGTGTTCGCCGCACCTGGACAACCCACGGAGATATTGCGCGCCCTGCCCACCCAGGCAACGCGGATGATCGAACAGTTCATGCTGGAAGCCAACGAAACCGTGGCCTGGCACTGCCAAGGCCAACGCATCCCAATCCTCTACCGGGCGCACGACCCGCCGCCCGCGGACCAGCTTGCGGAACTGCGGTTGCTCCTGCACAATTTCGGTGTCGAGACCAGGGAGCGGGAACTTTCCGAGCCCGCGGGCATCAACCGCTTATTAGAGAGCATCGCAAGCCATCCCCAGCATGCGGTGATGGAATTGGCCGTGCTGCGCACCATGGCCCAGGCTCAGTACCGCCCATCCAATGACGGTCACTTCGGCCTCAACGCCACCCATTACACCCACTTCACATCCCCTATCCGCCGCTACCCGGACCTGTTGGCGCACCGCGCCCTAAAACGGAGCTTTGCCACGGGAAAGCGCAGGCAGAGCAAGGGGGCGGCCCTGCCCGGGGACGCGGGGATGCTGCTGTCGGCACGCGAGCGCACGGCCGCTGAGGCGGAAAACCGTATCAACCGCCTGTACCGGGTGATCTACATGGAAAAATTTGTCGGGGAGGAATTCTCCGCCGAGGTCACAGGCTTGAGCCGCCGGGGCCTGTTCGTCGCCTTGCGGGCGCATTACGTGGAGGGGTTGCTGCCTATTGACCTCTTGCCGCGGGACCAATACCGGTTCGATGCGCGCAGTCAGGTTTTGCGGGCCACGCGCACTCGGCGCATGATTGGCCTCGGCGAGCGGCTGACCGTACAGCTGGCCCGGGCGGAGCGCATCACACAGCAAATCGAATTCGCTTTTGTGGACTGGGGCTGGGGCGAGGCCAAGGACGGCCGCTAAGCCCTTGCGAGAGGTTTCCACGGAGCGATGCTCCGCATATTACGAAGCGATGCTCCGCATATTGCCGTCCACATGGTTCAGCCACCCCCGCCAGGAAGGGTCTGGGTGGGCGCCTGCGCGGGAGCAGACTTTGTGGGTCTGGCGGCGGAGGCGCCTTGGGCACCAGCAGCTGGCCTCGTCCCAGCCGGACGCCCGGCGGGGCTAGTCCCTGGCGCGCCGGGCACGGGCTGGGCTTCTTTTGAGCGCCTTTGTTGGCGCACCTTGGATCCCGCCCGCTGCCCTCCGGTCTTCAGCCTGCGCCTGGTCTCCTGCAACCTGGCTTTGCGCCGCGCCGCTGCATCGCTCAACCTGGCAAAGCGCGCCTGACTGCGGCGATAATCCTGTCTGAGTTGTACAGTCCGTGGGGAGAGGGTGGTGGGGGCCGTTTCCTGGCGGGATTGCCGCCGCAAAAATACGGTATTGAACGCCAGCACACGCTGCACATTCAAGTCCTGCTTGCGGGCCCGCGCTCCCACGCGGCGCCGCTCCCCGGCCAACCAAACGGCCGTCTCCCGCTCGCGCTCCCGCAAAACCAGCGCCCGCCCTTGCTCGACCCTAACTTGCATACCATAAAAATCCCTCAGCACACGCCGATGGCGCTCCTTAAAAAATTCGGCCGAATTGTTCGGCACGAGGGCCTGTTCCTGGGCCATGGCCGCGTGAGACCACAACAGCACGCCAGCCACAACCGCGCAACCCGCCACCGCTGCGGCAGCCCTTAAACAAAGGGGCCGGCTATCTCCGCAAGAAGTGAATCCGGATGTCATTGTTCCGCTCCGTGTGGGCACCAAGGATCATACGCAGCGCGTGATCATTCGCCTGGCGGCGGGACGGCGGGCCAGCCACCCCTGCCGGAAATTGCATGCAATTATAAGAGCTTAGCAAAATTACGAGGCGTTATCCAATGCCTCTTGGATCGATGCCTGAAATTTCCCTGACTGCGCCAGCGTACGCACGGTCGCCGGGGAGCCTTCTCCCTCGACTTCCTGCTCCTTCCACGCAGCCAGAACCTGACCATCCTGCTCCGCATACAGCAGTGCGGTAAAGCCGTCGTAGTAGTAGTAGGGCAGGCAATACACCACCAGAGGGTGCAGGCGCCGGGCGTGGCATTGGCCGACCGACTTTCCAACTCGTTCCAACGCCGCGAACTCCGGCTCAAACAGCATACGCATGGCCTCCGGCACATCCTTATTCGGCGGGAGCAGCACCGGTGCGTAAAATCGGCCATGCCCCTCGGGACCATTTTCCGCCGGGAACAAGCCCAGCTTGTCCTCCAGCCGGTGCAGCAGCGCACGAAACGTGCCGCTCAAGCGAATTTCCCTCCCCCGAACGGACCTGACGCCCCCGGCGGGAGAACCGGACTTGGGAGGCTTTGTATCAGCGGGGCTCCTGCCCATGCTGTCACTCGTATTTGTTGACGATCTTCGTTTCGCTCTGGTGCGAATTCGGATCGATAATTTTCAGTGCCAGGGAAACGCGATTTCCCTCGTTCAGTCTGTACCACAACCAGCCCATCAGTTCGTCCTCCTCCCCCTGCAATGGCAGCACAAAAGGCTCCCCGGAGTAAGCAGGAAGGGGCGTTCCATCCCCCCGGTAAGTGGTAATGCACCATCCAAAACCTGGGTTGAATTGGGAGAACTCATAAAAGAAGCGGTTGGAGAGCTGGGAATCAAAGGGGTCGGCTTTCACCATCGCCAGCCATGCCGGTACACCTCCGCCGTTGAGATTGATCCCACCAGCTATCCTCGGTGTAAAATGGGGCTCGTCGGGCTCGTGATTGCGCTTGTGCAGGGCCTCGTGATAGCTGCCTCCCGTCTTCAGCACCTCGCAGATCGTATCCGTATGATCTCCATTGGATACGATGAATTGCCCGGCCACCTCATTCATGGCCGTGTAGATAACCAATCCCGGATTTTCCAGGGTTGAGCCTTCAAAGGGCTCCGTACGCACCGTGCACCCCTCCTGTACAAGGAGCCGGTTGCGGCTGTTTTCGCTGCGCCCCATGATCCAGTAGAATTGCAGCAGCTTTCCGCCAGGGCTTTGGCCGAGCACGATGCCCCGCCCGGGGTAAGTGTTTTCGGAAAGCCGGCGCAGGTTTTCACCGGCTTCCCGCATCAAGTTGTCCATGTGTTTTGCTTCTCCATTATTGGCTATTGCGGTAAATCGAATAATGAGGGGTCTACGTCGCCGGGCGGCTCCCTGCCTAAGAGAATGTAATTGGTGGCGAACAGGTTGCTCAATCTGTTCGGTTGGCGATCGTCGTCCCTGAGACGGTAGTCCCCGTTGTACCGCGGATCGAAAAGGATAACCGGGACCGGATTGATGGAGTGGCGGGTATTCGGCTCCCGCTTTCCGGTTTTCGGATTGGGCGAGACCATCTGCTCCGCGTTGCCGTGATCTGCGGTGATCAGGGCCAAGCCACCGCATTCCCGCAACGCCTCCAGAATCAGCCCCAGGCCCGAGTCGATCGCCTCGGCGGCCTGCACGGCGGCGCCGAGATTGCCCGTATGTCCAACCATATCCGCATTGGCGAAATTGATCAGTCCGAACTGAAATTTCCCGCCGCGAATCAGCTCCACGGCCTTGCCCGCGATTTCCATCGCCTTCATGGCCGGTGCCTCGGCGAAGGAGTCCACGCGGTCGGATGGGATCAGGTGGTAGAGTTCCTTTTCGGGATCCAAGGGCTCGCGGTAGCCTCCGTTGAAGAAAAACGTGACGTGGGCATATTTTTGGGTTTCCGCCAACCGAAACTGATTGAGCCCCAATTCCAGGATGCGCTTCCCAAACGGATTGGCCACTCCCGAGGTCTCCACCAAATGCCGGGGAGGCAGGTTGGTATCCTCGTCGTAGACCATCATGCCGGCATAGAGCACCTGCGGCCGCTGCCCCCGGTCGAAGGACTGGAAATCCTCCTCCACCATGGCGCGGGAGATCTCGATGGCCCGGTCACCGCGGAAATTCATGAAGATCACCGAATCGCCGTCCCGCATGGGCCCGATCGGCCGCCCATCGCGTGTCACCACGAAAGGAGTGATGTCCTGATCCACAATGTCCGGCTTGCGCTTTCGGACGGCGGTGACATGCTCCCTCACCGATGCGATGGGCAGGCCTTCGCGCCCGTGCACATGCACCTGCCAGCCGTAGCGCACCTTCTCCCAGTTCTGGTCCCGGTCCATGGTAATCACCTCCCGCCCTCCGCCGCTGGCGATGGCATACTGCCAGCCTGGATTCTCGGCGATTATCCCGCCCATGGTCTCCTCCAGGGTCTCCACATAGTCCAGAGCTGACTGGTAGGGCACGTCCCGCCCGTCGAGCAGCGCATGCACATACAACCGCTTCACCCCCCGCCTGTGGGCAAAGCCGATCAACTCCTCAAAGTGAGAGATGTGGCTGTGTACGTTCCCGTCGGAAAGCAGTCCCAGCAGATGCAGCGCGGAGTCATTGCGCAGGCAGTTGTCCACCAATTCGTTCAGTTGATGGCCCTCGAAGAACTTGCCCGTTCTGAACAATTCCTGGATGCGGGTGGCGCCCTGTTTAATAATGCGCCCCGCGCCCATGGTCAGATGTCCTACCTCCGAACCGCCGATATCCTTGGCGGAGGGCAGACCCACGTAGTGGCCGTGGGTGTAGATTTTGCTGTGGGCGTAGTTGGCGAAGAGCCGGTCCAATGTGGGTGTCGCTGCCTGGGAAATGGCGTCCCCCTCGTCACGGTCGCCCATGCCCCATCCATCCAGTACGATATTAATTAGGGGGCCGCGCCCCTTGAAGCGATTTATCAGGGATTTCAATTGCATAGATTTGCTTTTGCCTGTCAGAGTATGGTGTCCAGCCCCGGCTTGTGGACTGCAACACACCCGGCCTGGCGTCCGTTCCGGCGGTCTGTGACGCCGATTGGCCGGGGCAGGGGGGTGAGCACACCCGCGAATCATGGTAGGAGAAGGCAACTGCATTGGCAAGACAGGACCCGCGGGATCGCCCGCCCCCGGCTCCGCAACGCGCCTCAATCGTGGGTGAATGACAACTCCGGAGAGTAGGGCCGGGCGCAAAAAACCAGCCTCCAGGAGCTGATCCAGATCATGGCAGAAGCCGATTTCAAGCGGTTGGCGGCGGAGCAGGAAACGCCACGCGCACCCTTTGCGGGCGGAGCGCAATGACGCAAAATCAGATATCGGGCTTGCTGGGCGCGGCGCTGCTGTTTGCGGGGCTTTTCAGTCCCATCTTTACCTCACCGGTAATTGGACAGCTCAACTATTTTCAATACGACAAGGCCGAGGCCAGCATCGTGCTGTTCCTGGCCGCGCTCTCCCTGTCCCTGGCCCTGGCACGGGTATATCAGGCACTGTTGTTTACCGGGCTGGGAGCCTGTGCAACCCTGGGCTTCTCATTTTTCAAGTTCCAGCTATATACTTCGGGCCAGGGCGGCCGCTGGACGAGCACATTCTCCGACAGCCCCTTCGAGGGCATCAACCGCCTCACCATGAACTCTTTTTCCCTGGATTGGGGCTGGGGCTTGCTGCTGGTGGGGGCGGTGCTGGTGGTGGCCGCGGCGAACATGAAGGGATACCGGAAAATCGATGACTAGCCCCGGCGGCAGGCATGCCCGGCGTCTGCAATCCCGGCAAACCCGGGCGGAAGAAAAAGATCGCGCAATGTCCACGCCTGAACTAATGCCCAACCTGCAACTGGTGCCCGTGGCCCAGGTGCGCTTTCACGAGCATCCCGAGCGGAGCCGCACCCAACGCCTGGTGGCCCGCTTGCGAGAGGAGGCGTTGCTGCGCAACACACCCATCGTCGCGGATATGGACAATGGGGAGTACCTGCTGCTGGACGGCGCGAACCGGGTCAGCGCCTTCCGGGAGCTGGGCTACTCCCACGTTCCGGTGCAGGTGGTGGATTACCGGGACGAGCGGGTGCAACTGAAGGGCTGGCATCACCTGTTGGTGAACGGGCGCGGTCTGGAACTGGCCAGACGCTACCGGGAGCTGGAGGGCGTGCGGCTGGAGCAGGTAGACCAGGAGCGTCTCATCCATATTCTGGAACTGCGCGTGGTGTATGCGGTGCTGGTGGACGAGGCCGCGGTATGCTGGGGGCTTTTTCCCGCTCAAGACGCCGCCACAATCGAAATTCACGAGCGCATCAAAATCATGGAGCGGGTGGTTTCCGCCTATGAGGGGCAGAGCAAACTGGAGCGGATCAAACTGGCCGATTTTTCCCAACTGCCCGAAGTGCTGAGCACGGTGGATCACCAGCTCTGCCTGTTCCCCGTGCTGGCGAAAAACGAGATGCTGCAACTGGCGCGGGAAAACGTAATGATCCCCACCGGCCTGACGCGCCATCTCATCCCCGGGCGGGCGCTGGGCATAAACCTCGATTTGAAATTCCTGAACGAGAGCGGCGGCGAAGCGGAATTACAACGGCGCTTCCAGGAGTATGTGGAACGCCTGGAAATGGAGGGCCGTATCCGCTACTACGAGGAATCCGTGTTCATCATGAATGAATAAACACTCCCTAAACCCCTTGTTAATTCAAGAGGTTAATCCCTAAAATATTTTGTCCATTTTGTCCAGCAAGCCCTTTTTGGGGTGTTTTTGGCCAAATCTTGTCGAGCAGCCCGCACCATCCCCGATCGCTAGAGGCTTTCTCTCCTGGAAAGGGCGCTTTAGAATTGGCCTCTGGAAAAATTGTTTCTGCCTCTCATTTTTGGGCGGTATCCTAATTTGCATTAGCCAGCTTTTGCCAGATCGGGCTTGCGGGGTCATGCCAGGGCAGCGTTCGGAAAATCCCGCAACAAACGTCCAGAACAACAATTTCGCTAGATCCTCACCAGTACTCGGATAGGTGGATCGAAGAAAATTGATGATCTCCGCGGGTGTCGGACTCTCACCAAACGGTGGGATTGAGAAGTGTGGGAAAAGGCTTCCTTGTAAAATTCCAGACAAGAACAACACGTATAAGACCAGAGCAAATATACCCGCATAAATAGGAATAAG
>JAPUIH010000333.1 GCA_027297205.1 SAR324 cluster bacterium
CGCCGCTGCCCAGCTGCACTCCGGCCGGGCGGCGCTGGGCGCTCTTGCCGTCGGTGTAATGTCCCTGATAGCGCATGGGCGGCTCAGATCGCTCCGATGTCCAGGGCCTCGGCCAGCCCCTCTCCGGATTTGAGCACTTCCTGGGAACTCTGAGCGATGCTGGCAAAATCCAGCTCTCCAATGACACGCAAGTGATCGCAAATATAGCGCGCCGAGCGCACGGCCACCCAGGGATAGGCCAGCCCCAGCGTGAGCACCAATGCCCCCACGTTGCTGGTCCACAGCCAGATAAACTCAAAAGTATTCAATGAAGCGATACTGTACTGAACATCATCCAATGTCGTATTGGCCACATAATACCGAATCTCCCCTGCCCGGAACCACAGCCAGGCAATGGCCCAGGGCACATAGCTGGCCAGCCCCACCGCAACGGCCGTCAATTGCAGCAGCAGGCCCGAGCTGCCGCCGTCGCTCTGCATTTTCTCAAGCAGCGAGGCAAGAAAGAGCTGTACAGTAATTCCCCATATAGCTCCCAGCAGAATTGAAATCACGACGAAGCCCCAGAAGCGTTTTATCAAGCCACTGCCCGTTCCCGTGTACCTGAAGCGCTGATCCCCGAACCAACTGTTGTTGAGCAGGTTGGCGGTGAGATTGCTGCGCATGTAGGGGGTATAAATCCCGAAAGTGATGGAGATGAGCAGGGTCTGGCCAAGCATTTTATTGCCGTGGCTGCGCGCGGAACCGGTCATGCCGAAGCGGATGCCCCGCCAGCGGGTATGCCCAAGTTTATAGCGCCGCGCGGCAAAGCGGGCGAAACCGATCAGCCACAGCAGAAGGGGATAGACCCCCAAGCTGAGCAGCCACAACAGCGCGAATTGCTCATACTCCTGAATCGGGAAAAATCTGGGGGCTCCCCAGATCAGCGCCAGGGGGGAAAGAAAGATCAGCGCGAAGATGAAGCCCTTCAGCAACTGCACTCCGCGCCCGGTATATTCGAAATTTTCCCCGGCGAAGCTGGTATGGCTCCACACGTAGCGCCGCACGCGGGTTTTGGCCCAGAAGTGGTAAATCCCCGCCGTGACTACTTTCAGCAACAGGTTGACGAGGGTGATGGCGAACAGCTCACCGGCTTGACCGTAATGGGCCAACTGTTGGGAATTAGGCGCGGCCCCGGATTGCTCGGTCATATTGTTCCCCCCTCTGATCGGAATTGCGGATCGCCTGGCATGCTTGCAGGGAGCCCTGGTCGGGTCAAGCAGGTGCGGTGTCCCAGCGGGAGTGCCCGCACACCCTTGCGCGCGGCTAGGGATTGGAGGCCGCCTCGTCCATCTGACCGGGCCCGCCGTCCGGTTTCTTGTCCACCTGGGCAGCCTTGGCCTCCCTGGAAAATTCCTGCAGCTTCTCCATGCACAGAGCAAATACCGATTGCGGCGTGTATTCGCCGTTGGATTGCAACTCCCCGGCGGGAAGGCCGGTCATCAGTTCCAGCCCTTCCTCGATCCGTCCCACCGGGTAAATATGAAACTTGCCCTCGCGCACCGCCGCGACGATCTCCTCGTCCAGCATCAGGTTGACCTTGTTCACCGCGGGAATCATTACTCCGCTGCCGTCGGGAAAGCCGTGCTCCTTGGCGAACTGGTAAAAGCCGGTGATCTTCTCGTTGACCCCGCCGATAGGCTGGATTTCCCCGTGCTGGTTCATGGAGCCGGTCACGCCGATGGATTGCTTGAGGGGCACCTGAGCGATTGCGGAGACGATCACGAAGAATTCCGCGGCGGTGGCCGAGTCGCCCTCGATGCCCCCGTAATTCTGCTCAAAGGTGATGGACACGGAGAGAGCCAGGGGCTGCTTGCGGGCGAACAGCTTGCCCAGATAGCCGTTGAGGATCAGCACGCCTTTGGTGTGGAGGCGGCCCGACAAATCCGCCTCGCGCTCCACGTTGATCAGCCCGCTCCGTCCGGCATAGGCCTGGGCGGTGATGCGGCTGGGCACTCCGAACGCCACGCGCCCCACCTGATACACGGCCAACCCGTTCACCTGCCCCACCCGTGAGCCCTCGAAGTCCAGCAGGATCGTGCCCTCGCTGATCTCGCGCTTGACGATTTCCTCGATTTTGCTGTGGCGGTAGCGCTTTTTGCTCAGGGCCTGGCTGACCATGTCTCTGTTCAGGGTGAACTGGCCCTCCTTGCGGGCCAGCAGGTCCGCTTCGATCAGGTTGTCCAGCAAACGCTGCACCTGGGCGCTGAGCCGGTTTTGATGGGAGACCTCGCGGCTGGCCTCCTCGACCAGGCGGGCCATCCCTCCCTGATCCAGGGGCAGCAGCCCGTCTTCCTGCGCATGATGGTTGATGTAGGAGACGAATTGCTCCAGCACCTCCGGCGTGCGCTCCAGGGTGCCCGAGAAATCCGCATGAATCTTGAACAGGCGAGCGAATTCTTCATCGGCGGTCTGCATGAGATGCACCAGACGCTCATCCCCCACCACGATCACCTTGGCGTTCACGGGCACCGCCTGGGGCTCCAGGTGCGCGGCGGAGCGCAAACCCATTTCGGCCATCTGATCGCGCAGTTTCACCTCGCCGGAGCGCAGGGCGCGCTTGAGGGAATAGTAGGCCAGCGGATTCTGCATCAGGTCTTCCGCCTGCACGATCAGGTAGCCCCCGGAAGCTTGCAGCAGGCTGCCCCCGCGAATCTGAGTGAAGTCCGCCTTGAGCACGCCCTGCTCTTCGATAAAGTCCACACCGCCGATCAGGTTGCTGTAGGTGGGATTGTTTTCCACCACCACCGGTGCGCTGCTTTCTCCGGCACGGTCCACCACGATGTTGAGGCGGCACTGCTTGGCAAACTGCTGGCGCATCACCTGCAGTTGGGCGCCCCCGAATGGCTGGGCGGAGCCCGACTCGCCGAGAAAGAGGTAGCGTTTGTTGATAATTTCCTGCTCCAGCGCCTCCAGGAACGCGGCCAGTTCGGGGGTTTCCTCCGGAATGAGGCTGCGCATGTCGGCGTGATACCCGCTCAGCAATTCCCGCACGGCGTTTTTCACGAAGGCCTCCACCGCCTCGCGCATCTCCTTCACTACGGCCAGGATTTGTGGATTGACCTCCGACAGTTGCTCCAGCACCTCCTTGCGCCGCGCGGCGATGCCCTCCCGCTCTTCCACCCCCATGCTGAGATAAGCTTCCTCGGTCATGGGCTTGCCATCGGCCAGGGGAATCAGGTTCATGCCCTGATTGGTGGACTGCATGACGATGCCGCGCTGCTCGGCGAATTCCTCCACGGAACGGCTCAGCTCGCGCTCCCGCAACTCGTAGGTTTCGCGCAACTCCTGAATCTGCGCCTTTACGGAAGGCTGTTCGAGCAGGTGGGAATCTGGTTGTCCAGCAGCTTCAGCAGTTCATCGAGCAGACCGTTGATGATGTGGCCGGAACCGGGCGGAAGAAACATTACGCCGGGCTTATGCGGATTGGCGAAATTCTGGTGGATGCAAATGTCCATGCCGGGCGGCTCGGTGCTTGCGCGCTCGCTCACCACCCCGTGCACGATGGTGGTCTTTCCGCTGTCCGGCGCGCCGGAGACGGCGATATTGAACCATTTCTTTTTTAGGGACAGGCCGAATTCGAGGGCGCCCAGACCTCTGTCCTGCCCCGGCAGGGTGGGCGGCTCGTCATCGGGAGATTTTGTGGCCGGTGCGGGAATTTCCGACTCCGCACAGCGGCAAATCAGTTCTTCGGGCTTCAGTTCTACCGGCTTCATGGATCACCCTCGCCGCATAAATTTAACTGTCCGCACCGGGAACGGCAGGACAGGCCGAACTGTCAATCGATACTAAAGAAATATCACGCTCGCATTGGCAAGACCACATTTCCCGCCGCAATCCACACCGCGCCCCCGCGCCCTTGCATGGGCGCGAGCCGTGGATTTTCCGGCGTGGGCCCGTTTCCCGCTCCGCAGGGCCGCCGCGCGCATGATATATGCATTCTCCCCGCAATAGGGGTTTTTGCGCCCCGTGGCCCGCAATACGCTCCTTGGCGGGGCGGCGGGCGGCATGATGCCAACCCAGACCGCATACGGTTGAACCCGCGAATATTCGAGATGAAAAATCTTCGTACTTGCTTAGCCATTCTGATTTCAGTGGCGCTGGCCTTGCTGCTGGCCGGCTGTGCCTCGCGGCAGGAGACTTCCGTATCCGCCTTGCATCATTTCAATAAGGGCAACGAGGCGCTGCGGCTTGAAGCCTATGGCGGCGCGATCCGCCACTACAATCTGGCCCTCGCATACGATAAAAACTCGCCGGAAATTCTATACAACCTGGGGCTGGCCTACTACAGGTCGGGCAGTCACAAGCAGGCCGTCGCGGCATTCAACGCCGCCCTGCGGCTGCGCCCCGAAATGTACGATGCCCATTACAATCTGGCCCTGAGCTATGACAAACTTTACAATGCCGAGGCCGCCCACAGCCAATACAACACCTACCGTCTCATGGTGGACGGCGCTACGGCCCGGCGGCAGGGCGCCGCATCCAACGGGGCCAGGCCCGGCCGCATCGTCCCCTTTGGCGCCGCTGGAAAACCCGCTCCCGGCACGGTTCGGGTCACCCAGCAGAGGCTTTTACCCCAAGCCCAGGGCGCGCGTGCCGGCGGCCGCGGAACAACCACGGGTCAGATGAGAGCGCGCGGGCCGGCCGGCCGGCGCAACCCGGCCAGCCTTCCCTCCAAGGGAGCCGCGCGGGCCAGACCCGGCTCAACGAAAACCAGACAAGCGGCGGCCCGCCAGTTCACGGCGGCCCCCGCAAAGGCCGAAACCACTTCAGAGGAAAATGGGAAATGGTGGATTCAAGACAGGTTCACCCGGAAACGGTAATTGATTTATCGACCCGCAGGGAGCGCCGCTGGGTAGCCCAAGCCACCCAGGATCCGCCCGCGGCGGAACAGGCAGCCACGGGAGATCTGCTGGCTCTGCCCTTTCTGATGGATCGGATCCAGGACGGCAACCACCAAGTACAGATGTGGAGCGCCTACCAATTGGTGGAGCGCTGGGAGACAGATTCCGAACGCTATCTGGAGCGGCTATGGAGCGCCGCGCTGCCTGAAATCAGAGATTCCGCAATTCACCTCATCGCCAAGCACCGCTGCCATTCCTATGCCTTTCCCCTGCTGCGAGTGTTCAACGCGGACGAAGGCGGATTGCGTGTGACAGCCGGTCAGGCGCTGGGCCACCTGCGATACGCCGCCGCGACCAAGTCGCTGGAAGAATGGTTTCGCGGGGTCTACAGCTCCCAGGAGGCCAATCTGGAGGAACTGGAGGCTTCGGCAAAGAGCCTGCTGTTGCTGGACAACCGGCGCTATTGGAATGAAATCCATGCCCTGTTGAAGGATTGCCACAACAACCATTCCATTTTCTCCGTACTCTTCGGCGCCCTGGCGGCGAACGTGGAAAACGAGGAGCAGGCTTTGCGCATCGCGCGGGCCTACAAGGCCCCGCGGGAGATATTCCACGACTTTCACATCACCCAGAAACTGGTGGAGATGACCGGGCGCAGCAGCGTGAGCCGCTATTTGCAGTCCCGCATGAACGCCCGTTATTCCCTGGCCGCGGCCTACCAGGAAGCCCTGCAGATCCTGGGGGTGGACATTGCCGAGGGGTCTGCGCGCGCGCTGCTGGAGGAGCTTTCCGCTTGCTCGCAGTCAAAGGAAGGGCTTGCGCGCTCCATCCAGGTGGGAGAGCAATTGATCGACCTACTGGCGCCGGAGGATCCGCAAGCCCGCATCATCAAGGCATTTCTGCAGGGCTGCGCATGCTGGGTGGACGACTGGGAAGAAGCCGTGCTCAAGGTGCGGGAAGTGGAATACCACTTGCTGGTCTCCCTGCCCCTGGTGGCGCTGCTCAACCAGGCTGAGCGCAAATGCCTTGCCGATCCGGCGCGGGAGGCCACGCGCATCATCCGCATCTACCAGTCCTCGCTGCTCTCGCCGGCTTTCATGGCGCGGGTGCTGAACCTGCTCGCCAGCAGGGAGGGCGAGCCGGTGGTGGCTGGAATGCGGGGCGGGCCCCTATCCGGCTGGCTGCGCGACGAGGAAAAGGACGCCCTGTGGAAGCTGATGACCCAACAACTGGAGGAGGTGGACTATCCCTTCGAGCAGATTCTGCCTGAACCGTGGATGTACGGGAATCCCGTGGTGATGGAACGGCTGGCGGAAATGCTGAAAAAACGCTTGCCGCAATATCTGGTGGCGGGCCGCGGCCAGGCGGTGGATTACTGCCTGGAAGTGTTCATGCGCAGCGGCGGCGGCGAAGTCCGCGATCTGCTGCTGGAGCATTTCGACGTGCTGCTCAATCACCATTACCGTACTTTCATCGAGGTGATGACCCACCTGCCGGATGCGCGATTTCTAAAACCCCTGATGCGCCATTACCGGGAAGGAGAGCTGGAAATGAACCGGCTGATCCGCTTCATCTGTGCCGTGCACCGCCGCCCATGCCCGAAAGTGCTGCAACAGCCCGCGGAAAAACAGCCCCAGGGCAAACCCGCCCCGGACATCAGACTGAGATGCCTGGCCTGCGGGCTCTCCTACCAGTATTTGCCCGAAGCCTTGTACGTGGACGAGGAACGCATTGAACAGCGGCAGGTTCCCACACCTCAGGAGATGTGGGTGCCCCAACCCTTTTCGTGCAAGAACTGCGGCGCGGATGTACCCCTGGAGCCGGAGCAGCATTTTCTGAACGATTTGTACGCGGAACTGCTGGCGGCGCGCATGCTCCGCTTATCTGGCGAGGAGGAAGCCGCCCTGGAGCACGTGCATCTCATACCCTTTCCCGTGCTCAACGGAAAAACCTGCCACCCGGACAACTTCCTGAAGGAAGTGCGCGAGCTGCTGCGGGGCTGCCAGACAGCCAGCGAGGAGATGCCCCTGTTGATCGAACTGGGGCGCTTTTACCTGGAGATCGGCGATCTGGCGCAGGCCAAGGAATCCTTTCAGAGGATTCAGAGCGGACCCGTCAGTTGTCCCTTGGCGCTGTATTATCTGGGCATCATCGCGTTTCAGGACAAAAATCCTTACGATGCGCGCGTCTGCTTCTCGCGATTCGTCGACTCGTGCAACCGGGAGGAATTCGAAGGCGAATTGGACAACCCGGTGGATATGGCCCAGCACTACCTGAAGCTGCTGGACAAGCGGGAATTCAAACGCTCCCACTTCCGGCTCATTTCCTCCTGAGCGGCGCGCGAATTTGCCACGGCTGGCCCAGCCGCCTACACTGACCTGGGAAGGCATGAAACCCGTGGCTGGACGCCAACCGTCCACAGCCGTGACAGGCCGCAGCGAGGAATATTCCCATGGCCGCAAAGGGCAGACCCCCCATTTATTTGGATTACAACGCCACCGCGCCGGTGTTGCCGGTGGTGGCCGAGCGCATGCAGGCAGCCCTGACCGGGCTGCCTGGCAATCCCTCCTCTCCGCACCGCTATGGACAAAGCGCCAAGGACGTGCTGGAAGGCGCCCGGGAATCCCTGGCGGCTCTGCTGGGGTTCAACCGCAGAGAAATCACATTCACCAGCGGGGGCAGCGAAGGCAATACCATGCTGCTGCGCTGGCCGGGTCTGGCGGAAGAAGCGGCGCACATAATTACCTCCCCTATCGAACATCCCTCGGTGCTGCGCACCTGCGAATGGCTGAGCGGGCGGGGTGTGGAAGTGAGCTATCTGCCGGTGAACGGGCGGGGTGTGGTGGAAGTGGAGGCCGTGACCGGGCTGCTGCGGCCCGAAACGCGGATTGTCTCCCTGATGACGGCCAACAACGAGACCGGCGTCATTCAGCCCGTGGCGGAACTGGCCCGGCTGGTGCGCGCCCACGAAAGCGGGCGGCGCGTACTCGTCCATACCGATGCCGTGCAGGCGTTCGGGCGCATCCCCCTGCCTTTGCGGGACTGGGACGTGGATGCGGTCACTCTGGCCGCCCACAAGCTGGGCGGGCCCAAGGGCATCGGCGTGGTGGCGCTGCGCGGAAACTGGCCCCTGCCCGGACTGGTGCTGGGAGGAGAGCAGGAGCGCGGTCTGCGCGCCGGTACGGAGAGCGTGTTTTTGGTGGAAGGAATGTTGGCGGCGGCGGAATGGGCATGGCCGCGCCTGGAGGAGGAGCGCCGGCGGCTGGAGGGTCTGCGGGATCGGCTGGCCGGGCAGTTGGAAGCATGCGGCGGTTTTTTTCTGAACGGTGGTGAGGTGCGGCGCCTGCCCAACACGGCCAACCTGGGCTTTGCAGGGGTGCCCGCCCAGAGCCTGTTGGTGGCGATGGATCTGGCCGGGGTGGCCGTGTCCACCGGTTCCGCCTGCCAGTCCGGGGCGGTGGAACCCAGTCATGTGCTCACGGCCATGGGCCTGCCGGAAGAGCGGGTGGGGGCATCGCTGCGGATCAGCCTGGGCCATGGCAGCAGCGAGGCGGATGTGGATCGCTGCGCGGCGGTGATGCTGGCCGAAGTGGCGCGCCTGCGCCGGAGCGCCAGCCGGTACGCCTCCTAAAACTGTGCATTGCGCGGTCAGGAACCTGTCCGCAACAGCAACCCAATCAGCGGAACGAGACATGAAAACGATCCAGGGATGGTTGAAAATGGGGGCTGGATGGCTCCTGCTCGGTCTGGCCATATCTTTGGCGGGAACCGCCGCACAGGGACAGGAGGAAAAGAAGGAAGGTTTTTACAATGTGGAAGAGCTGAAGCGGTTGCTGGAGGTGGCCCGGGAATCCGGCTTTACCGAGAAGGAAATGCGGGAAATCACCATTGAAGATGGAGACAAGGTGATCAACGTATGGGACTTCCTGAAAGAATTGGAGCGCAAGAAACGCGAGCGCGCCGCGAAGACGAAAGCCCAGCAGGAAAAGGTCTACTTGACCGTCCAGGACGTAATCGACGAGATGGAAAAGGATCTGCCCATGGACTTGAGCAAATTGCGGGATAAAATCTCCACGAGCGAGTAAGCCCCCTTCCCCGTGCAGGCCCTCCCGGTTGCGGAGCCCCCGCAGCCACCGCCCCGCAATCTCTCCAATCCCCGCCGGTCTCCCCGGCGCCCTATCAAGCCGCTCTTGCGCATATTCCGCAGGCGATCAATACTTGTTTATTGGTCGTAATTTCCCGGCGTGTGAATTTCCGGCCCGTGCCTCGCCGCGGCCATGGGGCGCGGCGGCGGATGGCCAGGCCGCCCGGTGTTGGGTAATTTATTAATAATACCGGGCAAATCTCGTTGCAGATGAGATATTTGGCGAAAGCATGAAAAGTACGGCGGCAAAGGCGAAGACGGCTCCAGACCGGGATTTAGGGAGTTCCGTCACCGACCTGATCGGGAACACCCCCCTGCTCAGGCTGAGCCGGGTCTGCCCGCAGGCAAACCTGTACGCCAAGGCGGAATGGTACAACCCCGGACAATCCTGCAAGGACCGGCCGGCCCTGTATATTCTGAACGAGGCAGAGCGCAGCGGGCAGCTAAAAAAAGGATTGACCGTCCTTGACGCCACCTCCGGCAATACGGGCATCGCCTACGCGATGATCTGCGCGGACAGGGGGTATCCGGTGACCCTGTGCATGCCCGCCAGTGTGACCCCCGCCCGCATCAAGGTGTTGAAAGCCTACGGCGCGGAATTGATCCTCACCGATCCCATCCTGTTTTCCGATGGAGCCATATTGAAGGCGCGGGAGCTCTACGCGGCGGCGCCGGAGAAGTATTTCTACGCGGACCAGTACGGCAACGAGAACAACTGGATTTCCCACTACGAGACCACCGGCCCGGAAATTTACGCCCAGACGGCAGGGCGGATCACCCACTTCGTAGCCACCTTGGGAACCGGAGGCACGTTCACCGGAGCAGGCCGCTTCCTGAAGGAACAATCAAAGGATATTCAGCTGATCGAGGTGCAGCCCGATGCGGCCTTCCACGGCCTGGAAGGGATGAAGCATATGGAATCCTCCATCGTGCCGCCGATCTATGATGCCAGGCTGGCCGACCGCAAGATGGCCGTGCGCACGGAGGCCGCCTACCGCTGGGTGGTCGAACTGGCCAAGCGGGAGGGGCTGCTGGCGGGTATTTCCTCCGGGGCGGCGCTGGAAGCGGCTCGGATCGTGGCCGCGGAAAATCCACAAGGAACGGTGGTTACGGTGTTTCCGGACAATGGGTTAAAATACTTGAGTGAGCATTTTTGGGATGATAACCTGTAACTATCCGCTAACATCCATCATTTCAGTTTCTTGTAACTCGCGAATTGAGTGAAACATGACCGCAAAGATTGAAATTCCCTCGGCGCTGCAAAAATTCGTCAATGACCAGAAGACGGTTGAGGTAGAGGAAGGCACCGTCAAGAATGTGTTCAACGGTTTGATTGGCAAGTACGGGGAACTGCAGAACCATCTGTATGACGAGCAAGGCCAAATCCGCAGCTTTATCAATATTTATCTCAACGACGAGGACATCCGTTACGCGCAAAATCTGGATACGGAGGTTAAATCGGGGGACGTAATCCAAATCGTCCCGTCCATCGCGGGCGGATTCTAGGCGACGATCCGAGCCGGATTTCCTGGTAAGCGGACGCGAAATCAGTATAAAATTGGCGCATACCGCTGGATGGTCGTGCGCCTTTTTTATATTCGGTTTTGCATACGGTGTCCTGACGGCAACCGGAACCGCCTTGCGGCATCCCGCCGACGGACATCACCGCGGCAAATGCGGAAGCCACTGCTGGCGGGAATAAAATACACCTCTGGAGCGCTGTACCGATATATTCAGATCAAGGGAAAGGGCATAAAAAACAATCAGTTCTTCAGCTATTGGCCGTAAACTTGCTAAGACATCTGCTGTCGGCTATCGAACTGAAAAAGGCGGCCGTCTATGTTATTAGGCGCGGTCGAATTAAATGGCTGACGAAAAATTAGGCTCTTGGATACTTCGGAATCAGGTGACACGCGTGGGCAAGCAGGTAAAATCAGAGGTTCAGATTTATAAACTCACCGAAGGCGCGCTGCTGTTTTGCTCGCCCCAGGGGAATATCCTCTTCGGCTGCCCCCCCGAAGTGCTCAAGCATATCCTGGCGGCCCATCTGCCCATGCCGGACACGGTGGTGGTCGCGGACAAATTGCACCATTTTCATTCTTCCCAGGCGTCCCTGGAGTTCCCGTTCTACCACTTTTTATTTGTGCAAAGGGGCTTGGAGAGGAACCGCCGCTTCTATGTGGTGGGAACCAAGAAGCAATGCAAGGGACTGGAACAATTGCTAAGGGTGACCGTTGTCGGTCCCACGGCCAAGGAAATGACCGCCTGCGGCACCGACGCGAAGCGGGCCAAGGAAATTTACCAGGAAACCACTCATCTCAGCCTGAAAAACCAGAAGACGGGCAAACAGCTTGAAATTAAGGAAATGGTGAGTTTCCTGCCCATGGAAGATGGAGACCAGTGTTTGCTCCAGCCTGTGCAGGACAATCTCCCCGAAGTACGCCTTGAGCGCACGGGAGGTACATCTTTCAGGGTACTCTACGGCGAGGAGGCCCACGACATTGATTTCTCGGTGAGCAGGGAGCAGGTGCCCGTCTACAAGATCAAGCAAAAGCCGATGGACAAATCCGCCGGACGCTTCACCCTGACTGTGCTGGGCAGAAGCAATGGATTTGATCCTCAGGACCCCGCCAACGGCTATCTGATCAACATGGACGGCAAGCTGATCCTGTGGGATTGCCCGGCATATTTGCACCAGCACCTGAGGAATTTAAAGGTCGACCCGCAGGAAATCGACGCGCTGATTCTCTCCCATGTGCACGAGGACCATATCGATACCAGCGAATCCCTGCGCGATCCGCCCTTCGATCTGTATACGACGCCGGAGGTGTACTACAGCCTGCTGGTCAAGCTCGCCGCCGTGTTTGGCTCCACCATGGAGCAGGCGAAAAGTTACCACAAGTGGCACCGCCTGGAAGTGGGCAAGCCGATGCAAATATGCGGCGGCAGATTCGAATTTTTCCATTCGGTGCACGCCATCCCCGCGTTGGGCTGCCGCATCAGCAAGGAGGTGGGCGGCAAGCAAGGGCTGCTGCACATTTCGGGGGACCAACTCTCCAAGGATTCGATGGCCACGATGCTGAAGGACGGGGGCATCAGCAAGGCCCGTTACGATTACGTGGAAAACATGTTGAACGGCAAGGAGAGCCTGGTGATTATGGACGTGGGGGGCGGGGCCATCCACGGGGACTACCGCGACTACCTGGACTATGACGGCCGTATCGGTTACATGCACACGGGCCTCATTCAGGACAAACTGCCCAAAGGCAAACATCTGGTAGCTTCGGGCGAAGTGCTGAACGTGCTGGGCTGATCGAACGATTCGGAGGGTGGGGCGTGGTTTCCCGGCCGGGAACCCCCTTGATGCCGCGGGAAGAATTGCTTTTGCGGGTCAGGCGTCGTTGGCGGCTTTGTCGGTTTTCCCCTCGCCCTCTTCCTCGTCTTTGCCGGTCAGTTTTCCCGCCTTTTTCATCGACTTGCGGAAATTCGTAATCATCGCGCCCACGCCTTCACCGATCTTTGGCAGGCGGCTCGCCCCAAACACCACCACGACGATTACCATAATAATGAGGAGCTCGGGCATTCCTAATCCAAACATGTGAGCCTCTGATTCCTGAAAATTAATGACACGGTTGCCGAAATTGACCGCGCGGGCACGCTCCCATAACATGCCGAACGGTCTCCATACAGTCAATAAATCCCTTTAGATCAGAATATTATATATCCCCAAGCGTGAAGTCCAATTATTTTTGGACTCACCGCGCGCCAATGCCCATGATATTTCAGCGCCGCTGCTCCGCATCCTTGGCCCTGCCGCCAAGGACGCGGGAAGGCGTCTTGCACTCCTCCACGGGGCGCGGCTGACTTGAATTCGCTGGGCAAAGCGCCGGGGATGGGCTAAGTACTGCCTGTTCTCCGGTGACATAAACCAACTTCACGAGGAGCAAGGGCGAGCCTGACCACGGGCTTCACGGGAGGGGCGGCAGATGACACAGCCGGTGCGGCCGTCGCCAGAAAAGGTTTACGCCGCGGCGATACGAGTTGC
>JAPUIH010000334.1 GCA_027297205.1 SAR324 cluster bacterium
CGGAAGCGCGGGACCCCTTCGTAACTTCGGCCACGGACTTCTCGGACGACGTGATAACGACCGGAATTATGGCGGAAATACTGTGGGGCAGCTTTCTGCTCGCGGTGAACGTCACCTCGGAAACCGCAAAAGGCTTCGAAGCGGCTGATGTGCCGCCGGAAGAGGATGTGGAGACCAAGGCAACCATCGTCACGGTGGGCTGGGTGCCTGAGGGCGGGGGGCTGTCCCTGATTTTGAGCATGGAAACCGAGGAAGAGACCGATAAAGTGGCTAACGAAGTACTTGAGCTGGAAATTGTTTCGGTGGGCCTGGCCTTCGTGTTCTAGGGACTTTCCGGTCCGCCCTTCCCGCAAGGGCGGGCATTGCGGCCCATTTTTCCTGCAAAAATTCTGGCGCCTGCCGGCGACGGCTCAACCGCCGTTCTTCAGCCCCAGAACGTCGTAGGTGGTGACGGGGTTGTGAATGCCCTTCAATTCCAGATTCCCCGCGGAGCGTGATTCCACCAGCGCTTCCACGTCTGCAAATACCCGCTGACTGACCAGGATCTGCCCGCCCCTGGCCTGCTCGCACAGGCGCGCGGCCAGGTTGGTGACGGGTCCTATGGCGCCGTAATCCACCCGCCCCTCGAAGCCGATCATGCCCAGGGTGGCGTATCCCTTGGCGATTCCCACCCCGAAGTCGAGTTGGTGGCCTTGCTTGCGCCAAGCCTCGCTAAGCCCTTCCATCTCCGCACGCATGGCCAGGGCCATACGCACGGCCCGCTCCCCGTGGTCCGGCACGGGCTGGGGATCGTTGAAGAACACCATCAGGCCGTCCCCGGTAAAACGTTCCAGGGTGCCTTCGAACCGGGAGATCAGCGTGCCCATGGCGCCATGGTAGGTGCGCAGTACTTCCATCAGTTCCTCCGGCGCCACTGTTTCGGAAAATGCCGTGAAGCCCCGCAGGTCACAGAATACCACGGTGATTTCCTGGCGGTGGCTTTGCAGGAATTCCTCGGCGCCCGAGGAGAGCAGGGCCTCGGCAAGCTGGGGAGAGAAGAAGCGCTTCAGCTGTCCCGCCCGCTCCAGTTCGGCGAGTTGTTTTTGCACGCGCTCTTCCAGGGTGCGGTTCCAGCCGGCCAGTTCCTGCGACTGGGCCTCCAGCCGTGCGGCCTGCTCCTGCACCTTGTCGTGCAGGTCCTTGATGCGCAGCATGGACTTCACCCTGGCCACCAGGGCGGCCTGGTCCACCGGCTTGGTGAGGTATTCCTCCGCGCCCGCCTCCAGGCCCACCACCACGTCCTTGCTGTCGGCCTTGGCGGTGACCATGATGATTGGTATGTAGGGCAAGGAAGGGTCGCCCTTCAATTCCCGGCACACGTCGATCCCGCTGATCTTGGGCATCATCACGTCCAGCAGCACCAGGTCCGGAAGCTGCTCGCGGGCCACGCGCAGGGCTTCCTCCCCATCACCGGCCAGGATGACCTGATAGCCGCTCACGGTGAGCCGGGTCTGGAAGATGTCCCGGTTGGCGGGCTGATCGTCCACGACGAGGATGCACGGGGTTTCTCTCATGGGGTAATTCCCAGACGGTGCCGGCCCGCGGCCGGCCCTCAGGCCAGATGTTGCTGCACCTTCACCAACAGCGCCCGCGGGCTGAAGGGTTTGGACACATAGTCGCTGCAGCCGGCCTCGTAGGCCTTCACGTCGTCTCCGCTCAAGGCATAGGAGGTCACGGCGATGATGGGAATATCTTTCAATTCGTCGATGCTTTTGATCTGGCGGGCCACCTCGTATCCTTCCAGGTCGGGCAACTGAATGTCCATCAGGATCAGGTCCGGCCGTCTCTCGCGGGCCAGCTTGATGCCCTCCATGCCCGTGACGGCCTCGATAATCTCAAAGCCCTGGCTGGTCAGCAAGTCGCGCAGGATGCGCCGATTGTCCTCCTGATCCTCCACAACCAAGATGCATTTACTCATGATCTTTCTCGCTGTCGCTGACGCGGACGGGCAGGGAAACCCGGAATGTCGAGCCTTCGCCGGGCTTTGATTCCACCCAGATTCGTCCGTGGTGCATTTCCACGAATTTCTTGGCGATGGCCAGGCCGAGCCCCGTGCCGCCGAGATTTTTCGTGTCGGTGATATCCGCCTGCTGAAATTCGCCGAAAATCTTTTCCTGGTCTTCCTCCGGTATGCCCGGCCCTGTATCGCTTACGGATACAAGATAGCTTCCGTTTTCCGCGCCCACTTCGATGCCGACCTTGCCCGCCTCGGTAAATTTGATGGCATTGCCGACCAGATTGAGCAGCACCTGGGTAATGCGCTGCTCGTCCCCATTGCCCATGGGCAGGTCCGGGGGCACGGTCATCTCCAGGGTAAGCTGTTTTTCCGCCGCGAGGGATTCCACCGCGGTAAAGACGGTCTGCACCACATCCTGCATGGAGTAGTTGTTGAAGGACAGGGAAAGCTGACCCGCCTCGATCTTGGACAGGTCCAGCACGGCGTTGATGAGGCCCAGCAGATGGCTTCCGCTTTTTCGCACCCGCTCCAGCACTTCCCCCACTTTTTCCGGCACTTCGCCGTAGATGCTGTCCAGGATCAGTTCCGTATAGCCCAGGATGGCGTTCAGGGGGGTACGCAACTCATGGCTCATATTGGCGAGAAACTGGGACTTGTGCTTGCTGGCGAGTTCCAGCTCCCGCCCGCGCTCCTCGATCTCCCGGAACAGCCGGGCATTCTGAATGGCCAGGGTGGACTGAGCGGCGAAGGTTTCCATCAGGTTCACCACCTCCTGATCGAATTCGCCTTGCTCCCGGCGCCACAGCACCAGCCCGCCCATCACCCGCTTTTCCAGCAACAGGGGCACCGCCAGCAGGGAGCGGAACCCCGCATCCGCCAAAATGGCGCGGGCCTGGTCCTGCACCTGTGCTCCCTCATCGAGGATATCGGCCACCTGCACGGGCGACTGCTGCTGCGCCGCCCTGCCCATTGCCCCCTCGCCGAAGCGCACAGGCGAGGCGCGCCAGGACTCGAAGAGGTCCGGCGGCGCCTGGTGGGCGGCCACCTGCACGAATTCGGTGGTCTGCTCGTCGTATTCCATTATCACCCCGCCCGCGGTGTGGGATATCTGCACGGCCCGCGAGACCACGGTGGTGAGTACGGTCTGCAATTCCAGGGTGGAACTGACCGCCTGGCTGACCTCTCCCAGAGCCCGCAGTTCCTCCACCGAACGCCCCAGCGCCTCCGTGCGCGCCTGCAACTGTTCCAGCAGGCGGGCGTTTTCGATGGCTATTACGGCCTGATCGGCGAAGGTGCGGGCCAGGGCGATCTGCTTATCGGTAAACGCGCGCACTTCCCGCCGATAGATCACGATTGCGCCAACTACGGTTTGCTCCTTGAGCAATGGCAAACCAAGGTAGGCATGAACGTGCTCCGACTCCATCACGGCGAGCAGTTTTCCCAGCCTGTCCAGTTCCGGCGTGCGTTGCTCGTCCTTTGCGGCTTCCAAGCGATCCCGCAACTCCGCGGTGTAGTCGCTGAGTTGAACGTGGCGTCCATGCGCAATTATCTGCCCCAGCTGGGTGTCCGGATGGGGGCGGATATTTCCTCTTTCCTTGAAAAAATTCATAAATTCGGATGTGCCTCCCCGGAAGGCTACTGCTTCGGTAAGTCCATCCTCGTGTAGGAAAAGAAATCCCAACTCCGCGTCGCAAAGCCGGGTGCTGTGCTCCAGGATGGTGTCGAACACCGGCGCGAGATCCGTGGGGGAGCTGCTGATGACCCTCAGGATGTCGGCGATGGCGGTTTGCTGCTCCAGGGTTTCGGCCAGCTCGTAGGTGCGCTCCTCCACCCGCTGTTCCAGCCCGGTGCGCTCGGCTTGCAGTTGCCCGGCCATTTGGTTGAATTCCTCGGCCAGGGCCTGCAACTCGTCCCCGGTGCGCACGTCGATGCGGTGGTTCAGTTCCCCCGC
>JAPUIH010000335.1 GCA_027297205.1 SAR324 cluster bacterium
ACCGGCGAGCTGCGCTTCGATGAGATGGTGGAGGAAGAAGGGCAGGCCCACCGTGTGCTCACCGGCGACTATGCCGGCCGGGTGGGCGCCTGGAAACCTTCCGAGCTTCCCGCCGGGCAGATGCTCGCCAAGCCCAAGCCCCTCTTCAAAAAGCTGGACGAGGAAATCGTGGCGCAGGAACTGGCGAGGCTGGAAGCCGCCACCGGCGGCTAAACAGCGGGCGGGGATCAATTAAAGATCAAGACGGTTCAACTCTGTGACACGTTCAATAATTCTCTTTGTTGTTCCAAGCACGGTTTGGGTTTCGCCGGAGGTGAATTCCGTATCTATCTCGTAATCGGCCTCCGCCCGCAAATCCCGCACCTGCCTATACAGCGCGCCCAACGTGCGCACTTTTCGGGAAGTCTCATCATCCGCACCGTCGTATTCGGTAAATAAGCGGATCAATTTTTGGTGGGTGCCTTCCTTGAATTTCAGTCCGGAGTCCAGTCGTTCGTTGATGGGACTGCATGCATGATAGGCGGCATAGAAGGCGCGGCCCGCCGCGTTACGGATGCTGATTTCCGAAGGTTGCTGAATCAGGCTCTCCGCGTACTCAAGCAGTTCTTGCGGGGTAACGCCGATTAATCGGAGAGAGGAACGAACATGAAGTTTACGAGATTTGCAATTTCAGGAGCAACCTTCGATACAGCCAGGGATTCGGCCAACTCCGTATTTAGTTCAACAATGGTATCCACTGGCGCTGCAACCTTTAGCAGGCCGCTCAACCACTCCGACTCCCCGTCACGGCGCACGTCCAAATTTTTCCGATAAGCATTAAAACCAGCTTCATGGAGCACATTTGTCGTGAGGTTCAACAAGGCTTCCACGTCGTCATCATGCAATTTATGCTTGCGGTAAAATGCGCTGAATTCCGCGATACCGTTACCGTCTGGATGTTCGCCCTTGGGTTTAAGCTTGGTGCGGCGTTTTAACAACTGTTCAGCTTCCAGCACACGTCCAGAATGCACGGTAAAGTAGATCAAATTGTCCAACACATCGAGGTCGCTACTGTTAGCGTCATAAATTGCCCTAGCTATTGCTCTGGCCTCGCTGATGTATCCAAGGTTATGCAATGCTTTTGCATTGCTAGACTCGATCCACCAATCATGCGGCAGCAGCCTGCGGGCTATTTTAAATTGATTTCTGCTTTCCTGTTCATCCTGCGCAGTGGCTGCCATTATTCCCCGGCAAGCAGCTGCAATGGCAGGTTCTACTTTCTGCAGGGTTGCTATGTCCCGGAAAATGGCCGTGCGGGTGAACTCGTCCCGCTCCCTCGATTTTTCGAAGGCATTAATCCATTTTATGAGTTCACTGGCCTTGGTTTGCGGCTGCATGCGTGAGCTCCCAATTATGTGCGTGATCGGATTCAGTATAAACCGGTTCACGCCACAATACCGAGCAATTTCAAAGCAGATACGGCGTTTAGACGAGGGGATTCAAGATCCGTGCTAATCCGCGGGCGGGCCTATTCAGCCGGGATGTCCTGCGGATCGAAGCGCTGGGCTTCCAGTTCATCCAGCAGCTTCATCAGGGGGGCTACGAGTTCCTGCAATTCCCCGTGGGAGCTGCCCCGCCGCAATTCATAGGTCAGAATGAGCAGGCCGTTTTCCAATCCATAGGACCCCAGGGCTCCCGGCGTGGGATAGCCGATGGACAGCTTGCGCTCGATATCCGCGGCGTCCACGAACTCCCGCACGGCATCGTTGATGCGTGTGGGGAGCGCTTGCGGCGGCCGCTCGATCTCCACAAAGCTCTTCTTGAAGCTGTGCAGGGAAATCACGGTGGACGGTTTGACCCGCTCCAGGGCCGCCAGGAAGGCGCGGGTTTCCGGTTCGGAGGCGGGGGCAGGACCGGGTGGATAGCGCGGGTTGAGAGGCTCGGGCTTCCAGTCCTTGCTGGGCAGGTTGCGGTTGAGGTCCACATTGTTGCGGTTCCAGCGCTGCCGCAGCAGGGCGCCGTCCGGATTGGCGCAGGGCAGCAGGGGCACCTTGCATCCCGAGGCCAGCAGCAGATGGGCCAGGAAAATGCTCTCCGACTCGTCCCCGTGTATCCCGCCCATCAGCAAGAGGTTGCCCTCCCGTGCGCCGTAAAGGTTGATCGCGTTGCCCAGCACGGATTGACCCACCGCCTGCGGAGCCTCCCCGGGCGCTTCGGCATTCCAGGGGGGAGGGTCGGAAAGCAGGGGCATGGACGGAAAGGGGTGAACTCTGGCCGTCATAATGGTGACCCAACAAATTAGGTGTGTTGCCGCCGCCCGCTCCTCTGCCGGAACCGCACCGCGCGGAGCGGCGTTGAATATTATGTCCGTGTGTCATCGGCGCCTGGCGTAAACCTGGCTACCGGCAATGTTTGCTCCGCCGCGTCATCCATGGACAGCCCGCCGGGCTATACTAGCGGCATTGGCGGCAGGGCCGCAACGTACACCCATTCCTGGAATCCGGCGCCGAAGCACGGACTGTCCCCCGGCCCGGTAATGCCGCATATTGTGGTGCCTATTTGCCTTAGCATTCAGGGATATGCATTGTGAATCCGCGGCAGCTTTACTACAATGCATTATTGGGCACACGAAATAGGGCCGGCAACCGATTGAGAGGGTCTCTTGACCGCGAAAATTCATGGCGCAATCCAGGGCGTGCAGGAGCGGATGAATGACTTCATCATTGGGCACTATCCTGTCAAGGAGGCCCTCCTGCTGGCTCTGATCAGCCAGGAGCATCTGTATATGCAGGGTGAGCCCGGATGCGCCAAGACCCTGCTTGCGGAAGTTGCCTCCGATACGGCGAACCTCAACTTTCATTTCTCCCAGCTTCACCGCGACACCCGGCTCACGGAGTTGGTGGGTGACGTGATCCTGGAGAAAAAGGAACTGCCCGGCGGCAAGGGGGAAGTGATCAGACAAAAGCTGATGCCGGGCGGCGTATTGACCTGCGAGGTGGCGCTGCTGGACGATATCTGCCGCGCGCCGGGAGAGGCGCTGAACGTGCTGCTGGGAATCCTCAACGAGCGCAAGTTTCTGGACCTGAAAATTCCCCTGATGACCGCCATCGCCACGACCAATCCCACGGAGGATGAGTATTACAACGAACCGCTGGACCCGGCCAACCTGGACCGGTTCACCCTGCAATTGAAAACCCAGGGCGCCGTGACGTCCAGCAACTGGGACGAGGCGCGGAAGATTCTGGACCGCTACGAGGGCTTTCCCGCGGAGATGCTCTCCGAGGGCCGGGTCAGCGCCGACGCGCTGCGGGATGCCTTCAAGGCCCATAAGAAGGTGCTGCTGCCCCCTGTGGTGCTGTCCGCATACCGGAGAATTCTGGACGACTTGCGCAACCGGTTTGGATGCGATGCCGGCAACTCCCTGCTCACCGACCGCACCATGCTGGTCAAAGTGCCGAAGTTGATCAAGGCCATGGCCTTTCTGCATGGGCGAGACACCGCAGAGACGGAAGATTTGCGGGTGCTCAAGTACATTCTCACTTTCCGCGTGCCGGAGAATGTGTACGAAAATCTGGACCAGATAATCGACCAGGCCATCGAGGAAAACGAGCAGGAGCAAAGCGATGAGGAGCAGGGCGAGCAGATGCAGGGTCTGCAGGAGCAGGAGGAGCAGGCCGCGGGCAGCGAGGAGCAGGACGCGGAGGGAGAGGGCGAGAACGCCTTGATCCAGGAAATCCTCGATTCCCTGCAAGCCGAAACCCAGAAGACCGAAAGCCTGAAATCCGTGCAACAGCGGGCCAATGGCGGGGACCAGTCCTCCAAGGTCACCCGCTCCGCGCCCCAGCAGGTGGAGAACCTGGAATTCCTGCTGGAGAAAATCCGCGGCCGCCTGGAGCGCAATCCCGCGGAAATGGAAATGCATCCCGGGGGCTCGCCACGCAGCTACCGGCGCATGCGCTCAT
The DNA here is from genome assembly GCA_027297205.1 of SAR324 cluster bacterium. Taxonomy (GTDB): domain Bacteria; phylum SAR324; class SAR324; order SAR324; family JACQKK01; genus JAPUIH01. Next base: position 3,942 of record JAPUIH010000335.1, read on the forward strand.
TCGAGGATTTCCTCGACGCGGATTACGTGGAAACGGCGATCTGGCTGGACCGGCTCAACCCGACCCTTCCCCGTTCCTACCTCCGCAAGAAAAAGCACATGGGGGGCAAGGTGATCATCGTGCGGGATGTGAGCCAGTCCATGGAAGGGCGTTATGCGCGCTGGACTTCCTCGGTGGTGACCAAACTGGTTGAAATGGTGCGCCGCAAGCGCATGCGGGTTGGCTACATAGAGTTCAATCACGTTTCACATAAGTACCAGCACGACGGCCGGTTTTTTACGCGGGACTACGACAAGATCATTGACTCCGCCGCCAACGTCACCTGTTCGGGAGTGACCAACTACCAGTATCCCTTGCGCGATGCCCTGGAAGAGTTTCGCAAGGGGCGTTCGGAGAACAAACACATTCTCTTCCTCACCGATGGCGAGCCCACCCAGGGCGACTGGCTGGTTCGCGAAGAACGCCGGCAAGCCAAGGGAATGGGCGTTGCCATTCACACATTGTTTATCGGGACGACCGAGTGTCCGGAAATCCTGGATATTCTTTCCGAAGAGACAGACGGCAGCAGGTTTCTCGCCACCCCCAATGACAAGGGCGGGCTGCTCATAGAGGAAAGGCATGATCGAGGGATGATGGACCGGTATTTAGGGAGGCCCGATGCGGGCGAACCCAGAAGGGATGACGTATCTTCCGCCAGCCGCAATACCTGATATTGCACCGGACCCGCTTCCGTTACGGAACGGATTCTGTTAAGCCAGTTCATGCATTTGAGGGCAGGAACCGGGGAATTCCTTGTGCCCTGTTTACCCCCAACGGAGATATTTCTTGAATTCGGAATCCGCAAAGACGATCGCCAACCAGTTCGTCGACCTGCGCAAGGAGATGGACAAGTTCGTCGTCGGACACGAAACCGTCAAGACCGGACTGATCCTGGGCATGATGTCCAGGGAACATATCTATATCGAGGGTCCGCCCGGCATGGCCAAGACCATGCTTGCTGAAATTGTTGCTGCGGCCTCCAACCTGAAATTCTACCTCTATCAGTTCCACCGCGATACGCGGCTGGCGGAACTGGTGGGCGATGTGGTCATTCAGCGTGAGCGGGATGGCGACAACGGTGAGTTGATCGTTCAGTCAATCCGTAAAGGGGGAGTACTCACCGCGGAGATTTGCGTGCTGGACGATATTTCCCGTGCTCCCGGGGAAGCCCTCAATGTGCTGCTGCGCATTCTTAACGAGCGGCAGTTCCAGACGGACCCTATTCCCCTGCTCACCGCCATAGCCACCAGCAATCCAACCGTGGACGACTACTACAACGAACCCTTGGACCCGGCCAACCTGGATCGCTTCACCATTCAAATCCGTTCCTCCGGCCTGATACAGGAAAACCAGTGGGATCAGGTGCAGGAAGTAATCAATCTGTATTCCGACTCGGAGTTCAGCGACGAGGTGAAACCCCAAGCCATGTTGAGCCGCAAGGTGTTTGATAACGCTTATGAGGTCTTGCACAAGGTCACCGTGCCCGACTTGGTCAAGCGCTGCCTGATCGACCTGTTGTCCAGGTTCGTCAATCAATTCAAGTTGGACCCTTCCAACTCGTTGATTACCGACCGCAGTTTCCTGGTCAAGACCATCAAGGTCCTAAAGGCCCAGGCCCTGCTGTCCGGGCGGATCGAGGTGGTGCCGGACGATCTGAACATTCTATCCTTCATGACCACCTTCCGTGTGCCGGAAGAGATCAACCGATCCATGCCCGCGCTGGTGGCGGAGACCATCCAGCGAGTAGCGAGCTAGCGCCGGCCGCGCCACCGCTGCACTTAGCTCTGGATAGCGTGCCGCATCCGGCGTCCGCCGCCGAAAGCGCGCCATTGCCGGCGGGTTTACGGGTAAAAACTTGAGCAATCAGTCACGCGGCAGGGTTGCTGGGCACGAAAATGCGCGGCGCTATCCAGCAGCTGGCGCCGCGGTGGGTACGCGGCTGGACGCCGGATTGCATGGAGAAAGCGGCGGGTCATCCCGGGCGGCCTCGGGCCGTGGATTGCACGGGGCAAGGTTTATTTACATCCCGATTTGGTGAATAATGGCAGTACAACCGCAGCCGCGCATCCTGCGGGAATCCCAGCCAGAGCCAGGCGCTGCAATGAGTTCCGGAGAAGACGGCAAGCAGATGTTTTTCAATGCAATCCGGCTTGGAGTGGACAAGCTGTTGCTGTTTTTCGCGCGGGCGTTTCCTTTTTTGCGCGGCGAATCCGGCAAAACCGGTCAGCAAATCAAGGATATGCTCAGCAGTACCTCGGAGATGGTCCGGGAGAAGGCTGAATTTACCAAGAAGGCGGTGAAATTGCGCATGGCGGTGGTGGAAATCGAGCACCACCTGAATCGCCTCTATCCTCAAATCGGCAAAATCACCTGCGACCTGGCGGATGAGGGCAAGAAAAGCATCCTGCAGAATAAAGCGATTAAAAACCGCATCGAAGTGGCGGCCGAATACCGGGAAAGGTTGCAGGAGTTGAAGGCGGAGCAGGCGGCGCATCATTCGAAACACAAGGGCGGTGCATGATCCCCCGCGCCCGCGGGTGTGGCGCCGTGCCGGCGCTGTGCGCTCCGTGGCGCCGCTGCGGGCTTGAACTTGCCCCACGATCCGGTTAGATTTCGTTTCCGGCCAAGCCGATGTGGTGGAACTGGCAGACACGCTGTCTTGAGGGGGCAGTGGGTGAAAACCCGTGAGGGTTCGAGTCCCTCCGTCGGCATTGTCATTATGACCTCGCTGGAATTGCCTTGAATTCCAGCATTCCCCTCTCCTTCATTTTCCCTCCGCCCCAATGTGCTAGGTTGAAACATTCACAAAATTGATAGTGTGGAGGAAGGGTTTTTCGCCGTCGCTTCCAAGGGCAAGAAGAGCACCCAGCGCAAACTCACCGCCATCCTGTGCGCGGATGTGGTGGGCTATTCCCGCCTGATGGGGGAAATGTCGGACTAAACAAGGTGAAGTTCGCACGGCCAGAAAATAAGAAGCGGGGAGAAAGCCATGTCTCAATCGTCATCCAAGCGAAACTGGTTCGTCTCTATTGCATCGCAGCGAAGTGCTCAAGTGGCGACTGGCGCGTGGGCGGTGGCCCTTGTCATCGCGTTCGCGTTAACAGGGTCCACAGTGCCGTTCGACCGCCCCTTGCTC
>JAPUIH010000336.1 GCA_027297205.1 SAR324 cluster bacterium
CCGCGGTGCCCGTCGGCGGGGTTGGTCTTGGCCACCACGATCACCAGGTCGTTGAGGATGCCGTTGGTGATGAATGTCTTCTGGCCGTTGACAAGGTAGTGATCGCCCTTGTCCACCGCCGTAGTGCGCACCCCGGCCAGATCGCTGCCCGTGCCGGGCTCGGTCATGGCAATGGCGGTGATGATCTCCCCGGAGACCACCTTGGGCATGATGCGCCGGCGCTGCTCGTCGTTCAGGTAGCGATCCAGGTAGGGGAAGATCACGTCATTGTGCAGGGTGATGGCCAGGCCCTTGCCGCTGATGCGCGCTATCTCCTCGTTGATGATGGCGTTGTAGCGGAAGTCCGGGTTGCCCGCTCCACCGAATTCCTCCGGTGCGGCCATGCACAGGAAGCCCTGCGCCCCCGCCTTGCGCCACACCTCGCGGGAAACCACCCCGTCTTTCTCCCACTGATCATAGTGGGGCACGATCTCCTTCTGGGCGAACTTACGGAAAGCTTCGCGGAACAACTCGTGTTCCGGCTCGTACAGGTTGCGTTGCATGGCCTATGTGCTCCTGGAAATTGATGAATGGCTGGCGCGAAGCTCCCCGCGGGCTAGTTGCGCAGGGTAATCGCCGCGTTGGTGAGGGCCGGGGATTCCCGCTCCTTCACCGAGGCAGTGATCAGAATCTGATTTCCTTCCTCCCACATGGAGGTGACCAGGGTTTCGCCGGGAAAGACCACGCCGGAGAAGCGCACCTGGTAGCGCGCCACGCGGGTGGTGTCGCCGCCCAGGGCGTGGTCCACCACCGCCTTGCAGGCTATGCCGTAGGTGCAGAGGCCGTGCAGGATCGGCTGATCGAAGCCTCCCTGCTTGGCGAAGGCCGGCTCGGCATGCAGCGGGTTCTTATCGCCGGAGAGGCGGTAAATGAGCGCCTGCTGGGGCATCACCGTACTTTCCACCACGTGGTCCGGCGCGCGCTCCGGCGGCAGGTTGCCCGGCTTGGGGCCAGGCTCTCCTCCGAAGCCCCCCTCGCCCCGGATGAAGGCCGCGGAACGGCTGGTGAAGAGCAGCTTGCCGGCGGCGTCCTTGCTCACTGTTTCCCGCCACACCAGCGCCGCCTTGCCCTTGTCGAAGATATCCTTCACATGCGCGGTATTGGTGACCGTGCCTGCAGTGGGGATGGGGCCATGGATTTCCAGGTCCTGCTCACCGTGCAGCAGCAGGGCCGGGTTGTAGGACATGCCGGGCACCTTCTGCAGACTGTTGCCGCTGATGTAGGATGCGATTACGCCGAAGCTGGGCAGCACCTTCAGTCCCTTCTCGTAGGTGTAGGCCAGTTCGTTTTCGTCCATGGGGGGCACCCCCGCGCCCAGCCCGAGATGATAGAGGATCACCTGGTCCGGGCCCCAGGAATTCGTATCTTGCGAGATCAGCGCCCCCAGGGCCTGTTTGGGATCGATGGGCATGATGCCTCCTTATTGTCTGGTGATGTTGCGCTCCGCGGTTTCCCAGCGGGGCGCCGCGGAGGTGTCCTTAGCCGTGCAGGGTGATGGCGGCGTTGGAGATGGCGGGGGTGCCGCGCTCCTTGACCCGCGTATTGAGCACGATCCGGTCTTCTTCCATCCACATGGCCGTCTCCAGGGTTTCTCCGGGGAAGACTACGCCGGAGAAGCGCGCCTGATAGCGCTTGATGCGCGCCGGGTCGCCTTGCAGGGCATAGTCCACCACGGTCTTGCAGACCATGCCGAAGGTGCACAGCCCGTGGATGATCGGTTTGTCGAAGCCCGCCTTGCGGGCCACATCCGGGTCAGTATGCAGCGGGTTTTCGTCTCCGGAGGCCAGGTTGTAGAGCAGGGCCTGCTGGGGCAGGGTGGGGGTCTCGGCCACCAGATCCGGCGTCCGTTCGGGCGGGAAGTTCCCCGCCTTGGGGCCCGGCTCTCCGCCGAAGCCGCCCTCACCCCTGACAAAGGAGGCGCGCCGGTTGCTGAACAGCAGTTCTCCGCTTTCGTCCCTGGTATCGATGTTCATGACCACCAGCGCGCCCTTGCCCTTGTCGAAAATATCCGTAATGCGCACCGTGTTGGTGACCTTGGCCTGTTCTGGAATGGGGCGGTGCAGGGTCACGTCCTGTTCGCCATGCACCCGCATATCCGGATCGAAGTCCAGCCCCGGCAGGGTATGCAGCATGCTTGTAACGCCCGAGGTGGGAATCACGGCGAAGGTGGGCAGTACCTTCAGGGGCCGAACCCCGGCATAGGCCAGCTCCCCCGGATCGTCCGGCGGGTTTCCCGCCCCGAGGCTGAGCTGATAGAGCACGATATCCTTCCGCGACCACGCGGTGCGTCCTCCGGTGAATTCCTGGCCGAGAGCCAATTGGGGATCGATCGGCATGGCTGCTCCTTGCGGGTCTGCATCCGCTCCGCCCGGGCTGGAACCGGCGTGGTGGCGCGTTCGCTGCTGCGGGGGCTTTCCCAGCTATTATCACGGGAGGCGGCGGGAAGGCCAGCGCAGGCGGATTCCGGCGGCCGTCAGGTTGGTGCTTGGCACCCTCCGCAGCTGGGTTTGGGGCGGGGCTGGGCCGGAAATAAGGCACGGCGCCGGTAGTCGGTGGCTTGTGGTGAAACCTAGGAAACTGGCGAATGACTCAACAGGCGAGCCGGGGCGGCGCGCACTAGCGGCGGGAAGAATCTCCCGCCACGGGGCGGCCCGAAGAAATCTACGCAGTACGGGCCTTCTTGGACTTGATCAGCGCCGCGGTGGTTTCGCGCAGGCGCTCAATGCCGGCACTGGTATTCTCGTTCTTCAAATCGGCCATGATGTCGCTCTGCACGCCCTCAGGCAGCAGATCGAAAGACTGTTTGATGCACTGCAATTCCTGCAGGTTGTAATTGTCCAGGGCCTTGTCAATGATCTGAAAAATTGCGCAGTCACCCGCGTTTCCCCACACTGCCAGAGCAATTCCCATCACTTCATTATAGAGTTTCATTTCGGCGTAATACTCCTTGCTTTCTTCGATAATCATGGTCACCCCTCTGCTTGAAGTGCTCGTTGATTCGCGTCTACAGGGGTAAATGCCAGAACCGTTCCACTCCTTGAATATAAAATGTGAATAAATAAAGGGTAACCGGTTGAAATATATGTGCTTGATATTAATCGAATAATTAATAGAACTGAGCCGTGGACGAGACGTGGGAGGCCGCAATTTGCGATGCACGGGGCCCGAATTGGATTGGTGGCGGAGGCGCTTGCCGGAGTGAGAGAGAGGGGAATTTCTGCCGGGTGCGGAACAGGACCCGGTGGCTGGTGGCCGCCGATAATTGGGCGGAGCAGCGATACTAGGGTCAGAGTAAGGAGAGCACACCGCCCAGGATCAGTACTGTAAATATGGCCGCGAAACTCAACGGGACAAAATTCTTTTTGATGAATGCCGCCATTGTGCATCCAAATTGGAATTGCCCGGCACCGTCCAAGCACGAGCCGTGGAGATGTCCCTCATGCGCGGCATTGTGCATTCGCTTACCCGAAGGCCGGTAAGCGCAAAAACGGAGGTTATGTAAGATTTCCCCAGATGCGCCGTGGGGTGGAAGAGCGCATGGACAGGTGAATGATGGAATGAGCGGGGGGATGGTCCCCAATGCTCAATCCTCCAGCACGTCGGCGATGTAGTCCCGGCTTTTCCACTCGGGCTGTGGTGGTGTGTAGTCCGGCCTGGGCGCATAGACCGATGGCTCGACGAATTCCATCTTCGGGATGTAGCGCGGACAGTTGTAGTAGATATAGTCGGCCTTCACC
>JAPUIH010000337.1 GCA_027297205.1 SAR324 cluster bacterium
ATGGGAAAAATTACTCTCAAAACATGTTCGAATACGGACTCCAAAAGTTGAAATCCCGTAGTTCGGAGATCTTGCTAAATTCGAGATTTCAACTCTTCCCGTAGACCTGATAATGCGTTCTTGAAGCCAATTTTCGTCATCAGGTCTCTCTCAACTTTCCCCAGGGCCTGCTGGACCGTCGAATAAGTACGGCTGCCCAGCGCGGCGCCTATCTCCGGATAAGAAAGCCCTCCCGCTTCCCTCAGCAGATACATGGCAACCCTTCGCGCCTCAACGAGCGTTTTCATACGGTTGCGAGAACGCAGAGCCTTTACCGTAACTCCGTACTGGTCGCACACCGCCCCCAGCACCGCATCCGCCGTCACTGGCAGGCCCGCAGCCTCTGGGGGCGCCGGATCAAAAAACGGCTCGGCCACCCTGGCCGCAAAATTCACCGTGATCGGTTCATTGAGCATGGAAGCATAGGCGATCAGGCGCACCAGGGCTCCCTCCAGCCGTCTGAATCCGGAGGATATGCGCTCAATCAGAAGCCGCGCCACGTTCTCCGGCAGCACCACCTGTTCCATAGCCGCCTTCGCTTGCAGCATCCGCAAGCGAAGGGCATCATCGGGCTCGCTCAATTCCGTAACCAACCCCGGCTCGAAGCGCGAGCGCAGTGCGGGGTCGAGACCGTCCAGGGCCGCGGGGAAACGGGTGCTGCTGAACACCAGCTGCGCTCCGGCCGCATGCAGGGCATCGAAAGTATGCAACAACTCCTCCTGAGCCTTCACCGAAACCGATAGAAACTCTACGCTGTCCAACAACAACAGGTCGGCGCCGCGGTATTTTTCCCGGAAGGCTTTCATCCTTTTGCGGCGGATTCCATCCACCACATCGTTTGTGAACTCCTCGGCCGTCCGGTAGATCACCTTGAACAGCGGGTGCGCGCGGCAGGTCTGATGGGCAATGGCGCGCAGCAAGTGCGTCTTGCCAAGGCCGATCCCTCCCACAATGAACAACGGGTTATGACGTTTGCCGGGCTTTGCCGCCACTTCCCTGGCGAGTTGCAGGGCCAGCCGATTGCACGGACCTTCCACCAGGGTGTGAAAGGCATACCTGTCTTCCGGTCCGGTGAAGGGATTATGCCCTGTCTCGTCCGCAGCGAGCAAATTCGCTGGGGCCAGACCATCCGCATCGCCGGCGGCAATCATTCCCCCCGCGCCTTCCGGATCGGCCTGGCGGCCGGCACCGCTTCCGACGCACAGTTCCAATTGAAAATCCTCGTCGAACCGGGTCTGCACGAATGACTCGGCCAGGCACTCCCGTAGCAGCGGGGCAAACTGATGGCCAATGCGGTTTCTGAAAAACGGATTGGCAATGCCGGAAAGCACCGCCTTGCTGGGACTGAGAGAGGTTAACTCCAAAGCGGGAAGCCAAGCCGCCGCATCCTCTTCCTTAAGACGATGCTGGATGATTTCCTTGCATTGCTTCCAGCGGTCGGCCAGAGGGTCCGTCATGACGGGATGCCACGTGGTAAAGGGGATTTTCTACGGGCCAAAGTTCTTGCTTGAATGTAGCGAAATCCACCCCTGCTGTCAGCACCTTTTTCCCCTTTTTCCTGCACCGAAAACCAATCGGCGGCCATTCCACAAACCCTGCTCCGGCGGCAAGTAAACCGCATGGCATGGCGGGAATGACCTCCCACGGCTGGGCTGCTAGCGTTCCCCCTTGGGATTGGAAAACACAATGCGGTTGCGGCTGGCAAACTGAATCTGCAGCTTGAGTCCCTTGCCCTTTAAGCCCGCCCGCACGATTCTGCGCAGCCGGGAAGCGTTTTCGCTGGAAAAGATTTCCACTTCCATGTAATTGACCGTGTTTTTCAATTCAGACAACTGCTGGAAATTTGGCGTGTTCTCCAGAAAATCCAAGATGACGTCTTTCTCATCATCGTCGAATCCCTTGAACACCACCAAAAAAGCCGTGCCGAGATCGCCGACCTGCTTGTAATAATCAGCGATCTTGTTGATGGTTTCGTCGGCGGCCTGCTTGGCGGCCTTGGTTGCCGCCGTGGACAACCCTCGCTCCCAATCGTATGGGCCGGCCCGGGCGCTCAGCAGTTGCTTGGCTTCGGTCTGCGCGTCGGCAATCTGCCTGCCGGTGTTGGTGTCGTACACACTGACCCTGATGCTGGCATAGGCCGCCGAGAACATGCCGCCCTTGGTGCCGCGCTTGCCCGCCACGTTCTCCACGGCGACGAATATGTCCGCCTGTTGATCCAGCGCCATGGCGATCAGGTCGTCCACGGGACGGTCTGTGCGGGTGGCCTGCTCGATTTGCCGGTAGACATTGCTGGTCGCAGCCTCGTTGAACACCCTGAAGCCGCTCTGGTTGAGCTGGTCCCTCAGGGTCTGCACCGCCGCGGTGGCCGCGCCGTGACTGCGTGGCAGGGCATTGGGGTTGGTGGATTTGTAGATCACCATCACTCTCTTGTTGCCCATCTTCTTGTGCAGGATGCGTAGCGCGGAAAGCCTGTCCTGCAGCAGGGACTTGGAAACATCGGCTTTAATCTTGACCCGGTACGACCTGTTGTCGGGCGTCCTGCCTTCGGAGAGCACCACGTATTTGGTCACGAATCCCTGACTGGAAGTAAGCACTTCATCTTTAATTAGCTGGAAATTCTGCAGCACCGACTTGGAGTCCAGAATCAACCCAACGCCCTGCTCTACGGCATTGCGTTGCGCGTTGACGATCGCCTGCTTGCGTGCGCTGGATACGTTGCCGGCAAATATAGCGGCCTGGCCCTGGGCCTCCACGGGTACAGCCAATGCCGAGGGCGTTAGGGCGGCCAATAGCAAAATCGCCAGTAAAATAATGCACTTCGGGTTCATATTTCGCTGCTCCAGTGGATGCAAAGGTTGCTGTCGGGGCTGGTGCGCCATTGCGCGCGGGGCTCATTGGCGGGGACGGGCCCAGCCGCTGTTCTACCTCAAAGCCATGCAATAATCGTTCTCCGCCACCTTAGGAAGCCCCGCCGCGCCCGGCATCGGCCCGTTCGGGTGCTTCGGGCGTCAGGGGTGAACTTTCGCTTCCCCGCGGAGACCCCGGTGGAGGCGGCAGCACCACGGGTCTCAGGACGCCGCTTTGCTCCGGCCGCGAGGGTGGCGCCGCGGATTCGGAGGATGGGACCGCCTGGCTCCGTTCCTGCTCGAATACCGCGGGTACAAACAGCGAGTTTTCCGCGATGCCGGGCCGCAGGCGCACAGTGCGCGGGGGTGGAATGCGCAGGTACAGGGCGATTCCCTCCTCCGGTGGAAAATCCTCCGTCAGGATTCCTCGCGCCTGCTGTATCTTGTTCCATTTGGCTACATATTCTTGCTGAGGATAGTTGGCCCAAGCCCGCGCGAGGTGATATACGGCCAGGTCATAACGGCTTTCCAGCCAATACAAGGCCGCCAGATTCCTGTGGGCCGCGGCAAGATTGAGCCGGATGCGGTCTTCCTCATGATTCGCCGCGGTCATGATGGTTGATTCAATTTTGCTGATACCTCCCAGCAATTCCCGCAACTCCTCGCGAAAATCCACCAGGGTCATGGGGGACTTTGTCTTGAGGGGTTCCAGGAGATTTAGCGTCTCCTCCTCCACGCCCTGCTCCCGCAGCAGTCCAAAGGAGCGCCGGCTCAGGCGGAAGGGCTTTTCGGCCCATAATTTGATCTTGATGCGCCTGAAAGGTTTTTGGGTCGGGTCGAACAGCACCAGCCGCCATGACTCGGCCGCCCGGACAAATTCGTCGTCCAATGCGTGCTCGATACCCTTCAGCAGCAGGGGGTGGGCCATGTCCTTCCCGGTATCCGGGTCCCGCCCGTCGGCAAGGGGCAGTGCGCCTTCCAGTTCCGTGGGAAACATCACCTCACTCAACAGCTCGGCTATTTCCTCCGCGGCTTTCTTCAGGTCGAAATTGACGACAGGAACGCCCTCGCCGGGCAGATAAATCTTCTGGTACGACATACGGCGCCTCAGGGTGCGCGAGGCCTGCTCCTGATTGGCCGTGCGCAAGGAGAGCTGGATACCCATGTGGATGGCGCGCAGAAAGAAATCCTCGCCCGGCAGATCCTGAACCTCGAATTCAATCAGCTGGCCGGTGATAATGAGCGTGTTTTCCAGCGCCGATGGAGGCTCGGCAAAAACACGCAGGCTCGGCCGCCGCGCAAATTGGCTGGACAGTTCCTGCTGGAAAAGCTTGATATCATCCGCATTGAGTCCGGTGGCCAGATCGGGAGTTTCTGTGATGGGCTCCACAACAATGGAATCCACCACTTCTCCGAAAAGCGGCGTACGCTCCGGTGAAACGATAGCATTGCGGGGAGTGCAGGCGGCGGCAAGCACCACACAAATAGCCACCGCACAAATAGCCCGCAGGTGTATGGAGATGGCAGACCTCATCTTTTGCTATCCTTTGCCGGCCGCGGCAAGGAGGATTCGCCCCTGGAGTCCTGTCATACCGGGTGGGAGTTTCCGTCCTGCTACGGAATTAGGTTCAGTCCTTCCATGAACGAGAACAGTTGGCCCAATTCCCGGGCCAGCATGGATTCACTCAGTTCATCTTGAAACGGCGGAATGTAGGAGATGATCATCCAATGCAGAGCCAGCGATATTGTGGTGCCCTTGACAATGCCTATCATGCCGCCCAGACCCCGGTTCAGCAGGACATTGTGGTGAGAACGGAAGGCCTCTCCCAGCCCGCCTAGAAACATGCCCCCAACATATCCGGCCACCAGTATCAACAGATAGGATGCCACTTCCGCCAGGGCCGGATCGGGCAGCAGTCCCCCGATTTGCCCCGCCAGGTCCGCATAGAACCAGTTGGCCAGGAAAAATCCACCAACCAGCCCCAGCAAGGACAGGACTTCCCTAACAGCGCCGCGCATCATGCTGAGCAGCGTGAAGGAGACAATCAGCGCGATAAATATGATGTCCAGAACGTTGAAATTCATAGGCTCCCTTCGCGGCAGGCTAACCTGGCGGTTCGAACGGCCGCACTCTGCGCAAAGCGTCATACAGCACCACCGCGGCGGCGGAAGCCAGGTTCAGGGACCGTACGCCCCTCACAAAGATGGGAATAGTATAGCATTGTTCCCGGTGTGCTTCCAAAAGCGAATTTGGCAGCCCCGCGGTTTCCTTTCCAAAGATCAGATAATCTCCCCAGACCGCCGGAATTTGCGTATAGGGCCTTACGGCGTGGGTGGTCAGCAGGTGAAAACCCTGCTCCGGCAGGGCAGCGAAGAAGGCGTCCTTATCGGGTAGGTGCTTCCAGTTTACATACTCCCAATAGTCAAGCCCGGCGCGCTTGAGGGCGCTGTCGCTCAGATCGAAGCCCAGATTTCCCACCAGAAGCAACCCACATCCTGTAGCGGCGCAAAGGCGGGCGATGTTTCCAGTGTTGGGGGGAATCTGGGGCTCTACCAGCACTACCTGCAAGGGTGGGGCTTCGCTGGAGGGCATGAAACTGCTCCGGATGGCGCTGTGAATACCTGCTATTCCTGGCATGGTGCGGGCGTTTCCCTGGCTGCCTTGGGAATACGCCTATTCCATCGCCACCACCACATTCATTAGAATTCCGTCATCCGTCTCCACCAACGAGCGGATTTCGTAGATTTTCCCATCGAATACAAATTCCCGGCCCACCTCCAGATCTTCCACTTCCAGCTGTTCCAGGGGCAGCCTAAGCTCTCGATGTCCTGTAATTCCAAATATAATAACGTTCATACCCTTCCATGGGCTGATGAAATTCGAACAAGGGATGGATTATTATCGGTGTAAATGCGATAAAGATGCCATTCAAATCCCCGGAAAAGGGCGCAATTCTCATATTCCCGCCGCTTTTGCCGGAAAAGCACCTCTAATTTCGAATCGCAGGATTAGGCAATGGACAAACCCGTAAGACAGGAGGCGGAAAACACCTCCGCGGCGCAGGCAACCCAGGATGCGCCGCGGGGCAAATTGGACCTTTCGGGTCTGGAGCCTCCGGCCGATCTCTCGGAGTGCAGCATAGAGGAAGTGACCATCGACGGCATCTGCGGCGTGTACTGAGAGTGTAATGGATTTTTCCAAATGCTACCGCTTCGCCCGCGGATTCTCCCTGCGACGGGAGTCTTTCGGGGGCATCCTCTACCACTATGAGGGCAAGCGGCCCGACCCACGGCTGTATTTTATCGACTCCCCTTTTCTGATCGGACTGTTGGAACTGCTGGAGGAGGGACCCCTGGACGAGTTGATTGCTCAGGTGCGCGCCCATTTCCATCTTTCCGATCCCCAGGTCGCCAGTATCCGGGAGTTTCTGACCACCCTGGCCAGCAGAGGCGCTTTTGTTGCGCAATAACGCCATTACCTCCGTGCTGCGGGGGGCGGGGCTCTCCGCGCCCATCACGGTTACCTGGGAGGTGACCAACCGCTGCAATTTGCGCTGCGTGCATTGTCTGTCCGGGTCCGCCCCGGACGCCGATACCAGCGCCGAGCTCGGTCTTGAGGAGGCAAAGGCCGTGGTGGATCAGCTGGCGGCCGCGCGGGTCTTTCAGATTCATTTCGGGGGTGGCGAGCCGTTCGTGTATCCGGGATTCATGGAACTGCTGCGCCATGCCCTGGCGCGGGGATTCTGTTGTCTGTGCATCAGCACCAACGGAGCCTTGCTGAATGAGCGGCGTATCGCCGAGTTGGAGGCCATCGGCGGAATTTATCTGCAGATCAGCCTGGATGGCGCCACGGAGGCAAGCTGCGATGCCATCCGGGGCGCCGGCGCGTACCGCCGGGCCGTGGCCGCGCTGGAGCGGCTGCGCGGCAGCTCCATTGTGCGCACGGTAAATTTCGTGCTGACCCGTCAGAACGCCCATGAGTTGGACGACATGCACGCGCTGGCTGGGCGATGCGGCGCGATCCTGCGCGTGACACGGCTCAAGCCCTCCGGGCGCGGAGCGGAGATGTACACGTCCATGCGTCCTACCCAGGGCCAACTGGCCACCCTGCACCGCTGGCTGACCGGCCACCCGGACGTACTGACGGGAGACACTTTCTTCCACCTCAACCCTTTTGGCGGAACGGCCCTTCCCGGCTTTCAGTTCTGCGGCGCCGCCCGCATGACCTGTCTTATTACTCCCAACGGAGATGTGTTTCCCTGCGCCTTTACTCAGCAGGAGCATTTTCTGGCTGGCAATTTGCGGCAGGAGAATTTTCAGCACATCTGGGAGCATGGAGAGGTGTTCAATGCTTTATTCCGAAAAAAGGAAGGCGATGCCTGCAGTGCCTGCCCGGCTTTCGAAGGCTGCGGGGGCGGTTGCCCGGCGGTGAAACACGCCCTCACCGGGCGGCTGGACATTCCCGATCCCGATTGCGTGCTGGAAACCGCCCGCGCGGGCATTGATTCGGCGCCGCTCTGCCACGGCTGAACCTGACGTAATCCCGCCCCACCCAACCTGGCCGGGATTCCAACGCTTATGCGAACGGTTTCCGTGAGCTCCTCCCCTCAGCAAAGCGAATCCACGCCCGGCCTGCTGGATCCCCTGGTCATCAGGGGCCGTACAATGCCCAACCGCATAGTGTTCGGCGCCCATCTCACAAATTTTGGTCAAGGCCAGCGCTTTACGGAAAGGCATCTGGCCTATTACCGGGCACGGGCCGCGGGCGGCGCGGGCCTGATCGTCACCGAAGCCCTGACCGTGCATGCTTTGGACTATCCGTATGAGCATGTGCCCTTTGGTCACTTGGAGGAGATCGTGCCTTCCCTGGCGGGTCTGGCCGAGTCCCTGCGCGGCGGAGAGACTTCCAGCGATCCCCTGCTGCTGGCGGCCCTCAACCATACCGGGGGCCAATGCGCCGGGCGGATGTTGCGCCAGTCCCCCTGGGCGCCTTCGCCGGTGCCCGACGTGGCCAGCCGCAGGATGGCCAGGGAAATGAGCGCCGCACAAATCGCGGAAGTGGTGGAGGGCTTTGGGGCCGCCGCCGCCCGCGCCGCCCGCGCCGGGATGGACGGGGTGGAACTGCACGCGGGCCAGCATGCCCTGCTGCGGCAGTTTCTCTCCCCGCTCACCAATTTCCGCCGGGATGCCTATGGCGGAAGCCTGGAAAACAGGATGCGCATGCTGCTGGAAGCCGCCGCCGCCGTGCGCAGGGGGCTGGGCGATGAAAAAATCCTGGGCATCCGGCTCTGTGGCGACGAGTTCGCCCCCTGGGGCGGGCTGACGCCGGAGGATGCGGCCCAGATCGCCCGGCGGCTGGCGGAGGTCGGACTGGGGGACTATATCTCCGTGCAGGTTGGCGGGCCCTACTCCGTGCATCTGACCGATCCCGGCATGCCCACGGCCCAAGGCTTCGGGGCGGAGGCGGCAAGGGAAGTACGAAGGGCGGTGGAGGGGCGCCTGCCCGTATTTGCCGAGGGCCGCGTGGAGTCCCCCATTACGGCCCGTGAGCTGCTCAGCGATGGCTGGGCCGATGCGGTGGTGATGACCCGCGCCCTGGTGTCGGACCCCGACCTGCCGCACAAGCTGACGGACGGCCAGGCCGAGCCGTTGCGCCCGCATATCGGAATGCTGCGCTACTTTGCAGTGCGGGGCGACTGGAACCGCCCCTTGGGGGATCTCGCCAATCCCCGCGCCGGGCGCGAGGATTTGTTGCCCCAGGTACTGACGGTAAAAGACCCCGCGCCGGCCCTGGTGATAGGCGGGGGACCGGCGGGCATGGAAGCCGCGCTTACCCTGGCCCGTCAGGGGCGCGCCGTAGACCTTGCCGAGGCAGGGCCGGCGCTGGGCGGGATGGCGCGCACGCTGGCCGAACGCCTGCCGGCGCGGGCGGAGTATATGCAACTGGTGGCGTACTACGAACTGATGCTGGAGCGGCTGGGGGTGCGCGTGCAGCTGGGCAGGAATATCGAGGGCTATCAAGCCGATATGGCAACTTATGGAACGATCGTACTGGCGGCGGGGGCCATGCCCAATCCGCCAACCTTCGATCAGCCGGACGATTTGCCCTGCCTTTCCGCCCGGGAACTGCTCGCCGCCCCGCCCGGCGCTCTCCCGGATTGCGGAGGCGGCCCGGCGTTGGTGGTGGATGGCGAGTACGGATTCCGCATGGCCGCCGCCGTGGAACTGCTGCTGGATGGGGGGTTCCAGGTGCAGGTGGTCAGCGATGATTTCTACGTGGGCCGGGGCCTGGTGGAATCGGCGGAACTGCTTTGGTTCAACCGGGTGCGGGAGCAAGGCGCCGTGTTTCATCCCCGCACGCTGGTGAAGGAGCTTTCCGGGAATTCCGTAACCTGCGCGGACCGCTTTTCGGATAAGGAACGGATATTCTCCCCGGTTTCCCTGGTGGTGCATGCACAGCCGGAACTGCCGGCGGACGGATTGCTGGCGGATCTGCGGGCCCGGCATCCCCAGGTGCTGCGGGTGGGAGATGCGCGTGCGCCACGGCTGATGGGCGAGGCTATCCTTGATGCCCATCGCGCGGTGCTGACGATATGATCGCGGCGATCCTCGCCAGCATCCCTGGCGCAAAGAACGCTACCGCGGCATCGTCTATGCGGCGCGGGGCGTGGGGCTACCCCGCGCCCTCTTCCATGGGGAGCCCGGGGTCGCCGGCCCACTCCTGCAGGGACGCATCGTATACCGCCACGTTGTCTTTTCCCAGCAATGCCAAGCCAAAGGCATCCGCCGCGGCTGCGATGCCGGCGCCGCAATAGGTGATCACCCGGTCCTTGTCCAGGATGCCCTGCTCCGCGAATTTTGCCGCGAGCGCGTCTTGGGCCAGAAACCGATTGGTGCCGGGGTCCACAAGATCCAATGCGTACAGGTTGATGCTGCCCGCGATATGGCCCTTCCGCCCGGTGGTGCCTTTTGGGCCGTAATGAACGAGACTTTCTCCCGAGTGGATGTCCGGGGCGAGGGCGTTGATCACGCATGCGCCGGGATCCCTTGAGGCGGCCAGCACCGCCTGCTTGTCCGCCAGCAGCTCCGGTTTGAAGCGGGGCGTGAAGACGCCCGGCGGATGATTGGGCGCCTCGGTTGAAGCCGGGCGCTCTTCCCGGCTCCAGGCCTGCCAACCCCCATCAAGCAGCGCCACGCTGTCGAACCCGAACACCCGGAACATCCACCAGACCCGGGCGGGATACTGAAACTCGCGGGTGCCATACAGCACGACCCGCGAATTGTCCGACACCCCTTGCCGGGAGACGGCATCGGCGAAGCGCTCCCCCGTGGGCAGGGTGAAACGCCATTCACTCTCCGGATCAGACAAGTCGTGCACCAGGTCCAGATGCCCGGCGCCGGGAATATGCCCTTGCTTGT
>JAPUIH010000338.1 GCA_027297205.1 SAR324 cluster bacterium
GCAACTGCCGCTGGGCGCGTTTTTGCTCGAGTATCGCGGGTTCTACGATAAGCGCGGTGCGGAATTTCACTCTTGCCGGATCAGGTCAGGTCGTTTGCAGTAGCATGGAAGAAGCAAGGCACTGGGTCATTTAAGCAGACTCCCGCTTGGCAGGCCATTCCTCCCAAATCGGTTCGCGGTTGGCGATGATAATTCTTGCGATTACTTGTGATCAGATTGCGCCGATCCCGGGAGGATTCAACTTTACAGTGCCTATATGAGGCATTCGCCGTCATTCATTGGCAAGTGCAGGGCTTAATAAATGTGGACCGATCGCGGATTATCTGGTCTATATTTATAATACCGCCTCCGGACGTGGCAGTGCGCACGAATGGCCTCTTTTGCCACAGCGAAATTCGGAAATAACGCTTGGCCGCCGCCACAACATGCAGCCCATGACATAGCCGGAATATTTCTCGACGGGATGCACAATAATTGCATCGATGGGGCAAAAGCCAATCGACAACGACAGTCTACGCGAGAAGAGGCATGTTGGCAAAACGTCGCAATTCATGCACACGGTGGCTGGCCATGCTGCTGGCGGTGCTGTTCATCACCGCCCCCGGGCCCGCCATGGCTCAATTTTTCAATGACGATTTCACCCGCGATGATTTTGTGGAATCGGATGAGGACTTCTCCGAGGGAAGTGGAGAAATCGTTTCTCCCACCCAGGAGGACTTCACCGACGGCGGTCAGTTCATCGATGAGGAGGAGGCCGTCCGCCGAGAAACGGCCGGAGGCGTGACCATCACCACACGCCGAGATCAGCTCAGATTGGAATCCGACCGCGTTGATATGCCGATCAATGTCGGATGGGGGGCCGCCACGGGTCTGCTGATGGGTGGGTGGTTCGCGCTGATCAGCAATGGGGACGACCGCTCGACCCAACGCTCCATCGGCTCCGGTATTGTGCTGGGCGCGCTGCTGGGAATGACTGTGGGCCTCAAATCAGTGATTGCACCGAACGCGCCCCGCGCCGCAATGCAGAACCCGGAGCGCAACGAGGCGGGCATCAGACCCAGTCTGACCGTTTCTCTAGATCCCGAACTGCCACCGTTGAGGGTTGGATTTGTTCTGCGGTTCTGAGAACCGGCTTTCGCTTGATACAAAATTAAAGGGACCGTTCCGGTTGGAAGCGGCCCCTTTTTTTATGGAGCACTGTCGCCAAATTCTTCCACGATTTTCCCCGTTAGTCCGCCGAGGCCTCCGCCTCAAGCAGTTCCTCGGGAATTTCATAGGTGACGTTGTGGAATTCCTCGAACCCGGTACCCGTCGGGATGAGCCGCCCCAGGATTACGTTTTCCTTCAAGCCGCGGAAAGAATCGCTCTTGCCATTAATAGCGGCTTCCGTAAGCACCTTCGTCGTTTCCTGGAAAGAAGCGGCAGAGATGAACGAATCCGTGCTGAGCGCGGCCTTGGTAATGCCCTGCAGAATCGGCTTGGCCGTGGCCACTGGCTTGTCATTCTCCATGGCTTCCTGGTTTATCTGGTCGAAGGCGTGCCGGGAGACATGCTCACTGATGAGGAAGTTGGTACCGCCCGGATCGACGATCTTCACTTGCTTCAACATCTGTCTCACGATCACTTCCACGTGCTTGTCGTTGATACCCACGCCCTGCAGGCGGTAAACTTCCTGCACCTCATCCACTAGGTACTTTTGCAGTTCTTTCGTACCCAGCACGGCCAGGATGTCGTGAGGATTGGCCGGACCGTCCACGATGGGCTCACCCGCCTTAATGTAATCTCCCTCGTGGACAATGATGTGCTTGCCCCGCGGAATCAGATATTCCTTCGACTCACCATGATCCGGTGTGACGATAACTTTCTGTTTGCGCTTTACGTCCTTGCCGAAGGAAACCACCCCGTCGATTTCACTGATAATTGACGGATCCTTCGGCAGACGGGCCTCGAAAAGCTCGGCCACCCGCGGCAGGCCGCCAGTGATGTCGCGGTTGCGGAGAATCTCACGAGGAATACGCGCCAGGATTGAGCCTGCGTCGATCTGCTGGCCGTCCTCCACCATAAGTTCCGCCTTGGCGGGCAGGAAAAACCGCGCCGGCTGATTGGTTTCCGGAATTTTAATGATCCGGCCGTTCTTGTCCCTGATGGATATTTCGGGCCGGCTGTCCGATTCGGCGGGCTCCAGAATGACCCGCCTGGAAAGACCGGTTTCCTTGTCGAGTTGCTCGCGCATGGTAATGCCTTCCACAATGTCGGCAAACTTCACGCTGCCGGCAACGTCGGACAGGATAGGCATGGCGTATGGATCCCACTGGGCCAGTTCCTGGCCGCGCTTCACCACCGCTCCATTTTCGACAAGCAGCACCGCCCCCACCGGCAAGGATCGTGTTTCGATTTCTCTGCCGTTGCTGTCAATTACGCAGGCTTCGGCCTTGCGGTTCATGATGGTCCAGTTGCCCTCGCGGTTCTTGACCACGCGGGCGCTTGAATAGTCCACCGTTCCGCTGAATTTGACCTCCCACTTGCTGATCTCGATTCGCTGGCTGGCCGCACCCCCGATATGGAAGGTGCGCATGGTGAGCTGCGTGCCAGGCTCGCCAATGCTTTGGGCGGCGATCACGCCGACCGCCTCGCCTTTGGAGACCATGCGTCCCCGCGCCAGATCGCGTCCATAACAAAGAACGCACACGCCATGCTCCATGGTGCAGGTAAGCACGGAGCGGATGCGTACTTTTTCGATTCCCGCAGATTCGAGGGCATCCACCTTATCCTCGTCGATTTCGTCTCCCGCCTTGACGATGGTCTCTTTGCGGTAGGTGTCGAGCACTTCCTCCAGCGTCACTCGGCCGAGCACCCGGTCGCCCAGGGTTTCAATAATTTCGCCTGCTTCGATGAGCGCGGTCATCTCGATTCCGTCCATTGTGCCGCAGTCGTAGGCGGTAATCACACCGTCCTGGGCAACGTCCACCAGGCGGCGTGTCAAGTACCCTGAATTGGCGGTCTTGAGCGCCGTGTCGGCAAGCCCCTTGCGGGCGCCGTGAGTGGAGATGAAGTACTGCAGCACGCTCAACCCTTCCCGGAAATTCGCCGTGATGGGGGTTTCGATGATTTCCCCGGAGGGCTTGGCCATCAGGCCGCGCATTCCGGCAAGCTGCTTCATCTGCTGGGTGCTGCCGCGGGCACCGGAGTCGGCCATCACGAAGATGGGATTTACTTTTTCCGCCGTGTCTCCGCCCTGTTCCGCCAGCTTAGAGAGCATGGCGTCGGCCACCTGGTCGGTCAGCCGCGCCCAGATGTCGATCACCTTGTTGTAGCGTTCCCCTTCGGTGATCAGGCCATCCACATACTGCTGCCGCACTTCCAGCACTTCCTGCTGCGCCAACTCGAGCATTTTGCTCTTCTCTTCGGGAATGGTCATGTCGTTTATGCTGATGGAAAAACCTGCCTGTGTGGCATGCTGGAATCCGAGCCGCTTCAGTTCATCGAGCATGGCCACAGTGGCCACGTTACCCGCCAGCCGGTAGGAGATGTCCACCAGGTTTCCCAACTCCTTCTTTTTCATGAGTTGGTTCACGTAGCTGAAAGGAACCTCGTTAGGCACGCTGGTGTAAAGAAGGGCCCGCCCAACGGTGGTGGTTACCAATTCCTTGTCTTGCCACAGCTTGATGCGCGCGTGCAGGTCCACCTTGCCATGGGCGTGGGCCAACTGCAGGTCGTCCAGGCACATGAAGGATTTGTCCTGGCCGCCGGCGCCCTCGGATTCCTTGGTCATCCAGTACAGGCCCAGCACCATATCCTGGGTGGGCGTCATGATGGGTTTCCCGTTGGCCGGGGAGAGGATGTTGTTGGTGGACATCATCAACACCTTGGCCTCCAGCTGCGCCTCCACCGACAAAGGCACGTGCACAGCCATCTGGTCTCCGTCGAAATCCGCGTTGAACGCCGTACAAACCAGGGGATGTAGTTGAATGGCCTTACCTTCGATCAAGACCGGCTCAAACGCCTGGATGCCCAGCCGGTGCAGGGTCGGTGCGCGGTTGAGCAAGACGGGATGGTCGACGATCACCTCGTCCAGCACTTCCCACACCTCGGGTTGACCCTCTTCCAGCAGTTTCTTGGCCACTTTGATGGTCGGCACTTCGTAGCGTTCCATCAACAGATGGAAGATGAAGGGCTTGAACAACTCCAGGGCCATCACCTTGGGCAGTCCGCATTGATTGAGCTTGAGTTCCGGGCCTACCACGATCACGGTGCGTCCAGAATAGTCCACCCGCTTGCCGAGCAAGTTCTGGCGGAAGCGGCCTTGCTTGCCCTTCAGCATGTCGCTAAGGGATTTCAAGGGGCGTTTGTTGGTGCCCATGATGGGACGGCCACGTCTTCCATTGTCGAACAGCGCATCGACGGCTTCCTGCAGCATGCGCTTCTCGTTGCGCACGATCAGCTCTGGTGCCCGCAGGTCGATCAGTCGCTTCAAGCGGTTGTTGCGGTGAATTACCCTCCGGTAAAGATCGTTCAGGTCGCTGGTGGCGAAGCGGCCTCCCTCCAGAGGCACCAGGGGGCGCAACTCGGGAGACAGCACGGGAATTACGTCCAGGATCATGGAAGAAGGGTCATTCTCTGATTTCCGGAAGGCTTCCACAATTTTCAGGCGCTTGGTCACTTTTTTGCGCTTGGCCTCGCTTCCCACTTCCCGCATTTCAGTGAACAGGGATTGGCTCAGCTCATCCATTTCCAGGCCGGAGAGCAGTTCACGGATGGCCTCGGCGCCCATTCCCACGCGCAAATCCGGAAAGGTATCCGCCATTTCCCGGTAGGGGTCTTCTTCCAGCAATTCCATCACCGCCAGGGGCGAACTGCCCGGATCCAGCACGATGTAGGCATCAAAATACAGCACCCGCTCCAGATCGCGCAGGGTCATATCAAGCAGATTGCCGATGCGGCTCGGCACGCCCTTGAGAAACCACACGTGGGAGACTGGCGAGGCCAGCTTGATGTGGCCCAGCCGTTCCCGCCGCACCTTGGATTGAATAACCTCGACCCCGCACTTCTCGCAGGTAATCCCGCGGTGCTTCATGCGTTTGTACTTGCCGCAGTTGCACTCGTAGTCATGAATGGGGCCGAAGATTTTTGCGCAGAAAAGCCCATCCCGCTCCGGCTTGAAGGTGCGGTAATTGATGGTCTCCGAGGATTTTACCTC